>NZ_JBHXUW010000001.1:0-244204 GCF_042672475.1 Streptomyces sp. NPDC127177 | reverse complement strand
TCGCTGAGCCAGCAGGCCGAACACCGCTTCGGCCTGCCCACCCTTCTGCAACAACCCTTGGGGCCTCTCGTCCGGATCGCGCCGGGCTCGCGGGGTCCGGCCCCCCGATCCAAACCTAAAGCACCTGGCCCCAGCCCTAGCCCTAGCCCCAGCACCATTTGGGGTGTCGGCGGGCAGCGGCGATGAGCGGACGGGTGGGCTTGGGGCGGGGCTGGAGGCGGTTGCGTACCGAAGGCCGTCCGGGGGCGGGTGCGCTGGTGGCCGTGAGGGTGCGGATGTGGTCGGTGAAGCCGGGTGCGGGCAGGGGCAGTTCGAAGTCGTCGATGTGGCCGACCGCCGCTGGGACGTAGTCGAGTACCGCTCCGACCATCGCGGGCACCGGAGCCGGGTCGGTCTTGAGCGCGCCCAGGATGCGCAGGGCCGTCGGCAGCAGACTCGCGTCGGTGGTCGTGACGGCGTTGAGCGCGTCGCTCACGATGAGCGGGACGTCGTCGGCTGTCACGTCGGACGCGGCGTCGGTGAAGTCGTCGGTGGAGGGTGGAGCGCTCTGGATCTGCTCCGTCTGCTCGTACCACCAGCGGGCTTCGCCGCGCTCGCCGAGGGCGAGGTGGTGGAGGTAGAGGCAGTAGGACGCCGCGGGGTCGCCCGCGCCTGCCGCGTACTGCCACCAGAAGCGGGCGTTCTCCTCTGATTCGGCGAGCTGGAGTATGCAGCCCAGGACCCGCGCGCCGGGGGGCTCGGGGAGTTGGGGGGTGAGAAACGTGTCCAGGGTGCTGAGTGCGGAGTTCCGGGTGACGACGGTCTCGCAGAGGGTCTGCAGGTTCTGAGCCGCCTCGCACTCCGTCGGCACCTCCGGAGTGGGCGCGGACGGTGCCGGTGGGACAGCGGACGGGCCGGTGGTGCGCAGGCGGGCGAGGAGGCGGGTCTCGGCTGCGTCGATGTCCTCCTGGGTGTAGGGAGTGGTGATGAGGCGTGCGCGGGAGAGGAATTCCGTGATGTGGCGTGTCATCGTCGTCCTTCCATGGCGTGGTCCGGCCCCAGGATGTCCCGTAGTCGGCGCGTCGCGTGGCGGACCGTCGAGCGGACGGTGGCGCTGGTGATGCCGAGGGCGTCGGCGACTTCGGGTGCGTTCAGCCCGTGCAGGTACGTCATCACCATGACGTCGAGCTGACGTTCGGTGAGCTGACGCATCGCTCTCATCAGGGCGAGGGACTCGGTGATCTGTCCGTAGGGATCGACGGCGTCCCGCAGCGCGAACGTGTTGAAGGCCTCGTCGTCGAGCAGCGGGGGCCGGCGCCTGCGGGCACGGCTGTGGTCGCTGACCTTGTTGCGCATGACCGTCCACGCATAGCCGGACGGGTTCTCCACCAGCAGGACCTTGTCCCACGTGCGCAGGAGCTGCTCGAAGGCGCTGTCGATCGCCTCTTCGGCGTCGTGGCGGTTGTGGAGGAAGGTCTCGGCGTAATGGATGTAGCGCGGGCGGTTCATCTGGTGGAACGCGGTGAAGGAGAGGTCGGGCGACTGCTGGGTCATCGGATCGGCGCCCGGACGGATACGGCTTCGGGACTCGGTCACCGCCCCTCCTTCCCGTCGTGGGGGCGCCGGCTCATCTCGCTCACCCCGATCCGGACTCCCGCGGCCGCCATGTGGCGCAGCAAGGTGCGGGCGTCCTTGCCGAAGACGCGAATCGTGACCGCCAGGATCATCAGGTCACCTACGAGGTGGATCGTCACGGGCGTGAGCCTCTGTTCTCACGAAGTGCCGGGCGTGCTTCTCCGAGCCCGGGAAGTGCGCGGGTTGTGCGCCCTTCACTCTCAACAACACCTGCGAACGAACAAGTGTGCAGGGGCAATTCGAGGAAAGTTATGGAGGGAAGATCTCCGGTGCCGCGCAGACCTTCCCTCTTGCTCATCCGCCGCCGTTAGCCACCCCGCGCCACCCGCACGCCGGCACCACCACCAGCAGACACGCCGCAGGAGTGACCCTTCGCATAAATTTGCGCGAATCCAGCAAACGCGGGCGGCGATCTCGGTCGTGACTCAGATCACACACCTGCGGCCAGTCCGCCGTCCGGGTCAAACGGGAATGCGGCACCCGGGGGCCCGACTGCTAGCGTCCGGCGACGTGGACGACAGCGTGTACACAGGGAACGCGGGCAAGGATGCGGCACTGGACCAGGGGTGGCTCCTGGGGCACTTCAAGAACATCGGCGATCCGCGCCACAGCGAGGCCGTGGAGATCAAGTGGGGCACACACCCCCGCGGCGACGAGCGATCACAGTGGGTGAGGGGCGAGGAGCGCACCGCCCTCCTGGTACTCATCAGCGGACGCTTCCGTGTCGAACTCCCGGGCCGCAGCATCGCTCTCGAAGAGCAGGGGGACTACGTCGTATGGGGGCACGGGGTCGATCACTCATGGTTCGCGGAGGAGGAGTCGGTGGTGCTGACCGTTCGATGGCCGTCCGTGCCCGGTTACGCGGCGCCGGGGCCCGAAGGGGAGTGACCACGCCGACGGCCGCCATGGATCGCGGATTCGGTCATTGACAGGCTTGGCTAACGTGGATAGCTTTTAGCTAATCGAGTTAGCCACATGGAGGATGTCGTGACCGAGTACCTCGCCGTCGATGGCGGCACGATCGCTTACGAGGTGGCCGGGGCCGGTCCGCTGATCGTCCTGGCACACGGGATGGGCGACAGCCGCGCCGCGTACCGTGCCGTGATCCCGGCGCTGGTGGGAGCCGGCTACCGGGTCGCCGCGGTCGATCTGCGTGGCTGCGGCGAGTCCGGGGTGGACTGGTCCGCGTGGAGCCGCACCGCCATCGCCGGTGACCTGCTCGCCGTGATCCGCCACCTGGGCGGACCGGCCGTGCTGGTCGGTCACTCGATCTCGGGCGGCGCCGCCACCATCGCCGCGGCGCAGGAGCCCTCGCTGATCACGGAGGTCATCGAGTTGGCGCCGTTCACCCGCAAGCAGTCGATACGCCCGGGCGACCTGCGGGTGAGACGCTTCCGGCGCGGCATGCTGCGGCTCCTCGGCGCCGGCGTCTTCGGCAGCATCCCGCTCTGGCGGTCGTACCTGGACGTGGCCTACCCCGGTGCGAAGCCCGCCGACTGGGTCGACCGGCTGGGGCGTATCGAGGCCCTGCTGCGCGAGCCCGGCCGGATGAAGGCCATGCAGGGCATGGGGCGTTGCGCCCCGACCGACGCCGGTGCGCAGCTCGGCAACGTCCGGTGCCCGGTCCTGGTCGTGATGGGCACGCTCGACCCCGACTGGGCCGATCCGCACGGCGAGGGTTCGGCGATCGTCGACGCCCTGCCGTCCGGGCTCGGCCGGCTCGAGATGATCGACGGCGCCGGACACTACCCGCACGACCAGTTCCCCGACCAGGTGGTTTCGCTCATGCTCACCTTCCTCGATGCGGACTCCGCTCGTGCCTAGGGCCGGCCTGGACCCCGCAACCGTGGTCGCGGCCGGTGCCGCCCTCGCCGACGAGGTGGGCTTCGCCAACCTGACGATGGGCCTGCTGGCAGAGCGCGTCGGGGTGCGTACCCCGTCCCTCTACAAGCACGTGGGCGGCCAGGAGGACCTCGTCCGGCGCATCGCTGTCCTGGCGTTGGGCGAGGCCGCCGACGCCGTGGGCGGTGCCGTACAGGGATACGCGGGCCGTGACGCGCTCGGGGCCGCCGCTCGCGCCTTCCGGTCCTTCGTGCTGGAGCACCCCGGCCGGTACGCCGCGACGATCGGCATGGAACCGTCCGGCCCGGATGATCCACTGGCCCTCGCGGGTGAGCGGCTGCTCGGCGGGTTCACGGCGGTGCTGCGCGGATATGAGATCGCGGAGTCCGAGGTGGACCACGCCCTGCGCATGCTCCGCAGCCTGTGCCACGGCTTCGCCACCTTGCAGGCGGCTCACGCCTTCCAGTGGAGCGCCGACATCGACGACAGCTTCGAGTGGCTGATCGCCTTCGCCGACCGGGGCCTGCGCACCGTCAGGTAGCTCCCCCGCGAACAACGGCATTCCCCGGACCGATCAAGAGGTTGAGGATGGACGCCGAACGACGGCACGACGGAATCCGGCTCCCTGAGGGGGCGTGGTGGGACTGGGACGTGGTCACCTGGGACGGCACCCGACTCTGCCTCGCGGCCGGACACGACCTGACGTACCACCACGAACTGGAGCTGGTCTTCGACGAGACGGTGCTGGTCAGCTGCCCGTCGAAGTTCCAGGACCCGGCGTTCCGGGCCCCGTCGTCCGCGGAGCTGTTGCACATCACTCGCCGGCTCGGCGCGGAACCGTCCCTCGTGGTCGCTTTCGAGGCCGACACCGGCGGACAGGAACTCATCACCTGCCTCATCGCCGCCGAGCGCGTTCATTTCGTCCAGGAGACGGTTCTCAGGTACTGGCGGGAGGACGTGGCACCAGGTCAGCGCTTCGCACCCTGGGTCCGGCCGCCCGCCGGTAGAGGCGTACCCACTCGCGACGACGGGGGGCGCCCGTGCCCCGCACGCTCGGATCCGGCCACAACTCCCCCACTCGGAACCATCAATGCCATATGCGGCACAACCATCTTCTTGCCGCCACCGTCCTACGAAGTGGATGTGAAATGGCGACAGAAAGAAGACTTCATGCTCTGGATACGACGCCCTGACACCCACAGCGCTCGACCGGCCGGCAGAAGACACGGCGTCCGTTCGGCGGCTCCGCTGGCCGCCGCACTCCTGGTGTCAGCCGGTCTGACCGTCGTATCGCTCACCCCGGCGCAGGCCCAGGCCTCGGCGGGCCGCGCGGCACCGGCGGACGACTTCAACGGCGACGGCTACGCCGACCTCGTCATCTCGGCCCCCGGCGGGACCGTGTCCGGCAAGGCGCAGGCGGGCTACATCGCGGTGGCGTACGGCTCGGCGAGCGGCCTCGATCCCGCACACCGGAAGGTCGTGAGCCGCTCGACGAGCGGGGTGCCCGGGGCGGCAGCCGCCAAGCAGCGGTTCGGGAACACCTTCAGCAAGGGCGACCTCGACGGCGACGGCTACAGCGACCTTGTGATCGGCTCCGCCAAGGAGTCCGCGGGCAGCGTCGTCATATGGGGTTCCCCCTCCGGTCTCACCGGTGGCACCGCCGTCCCCGACTACGGACAGGCCCCGCAGGTGGGCGACTTCGACGGTGACGGAAAGGCCGACCTGGCACTGTTCGGCGGTGCCGAGGTCGAGGGCGACGAGTCCGCCCAGCAGCCGGCGGCCCTGTGGAAGGGGCCGATCTCGCGCGCGGGCAAGCCGACCGCGCGGCTCGACTTCCTGGACAAGTCCGAATGGTGGGGTTACGGCGACGACGGGGCGGACTGCGCGACCGACGACTCCTGCGTCAACGGCCCCCACTCGCTGAGCGGTCCGAACACCGCCGAGTCGGTCGGCGATGTCAACGGCGACCACATCGACGACATCGCCATCTGGGCCTACGAGGGCGACGGGGTGTGGGCCAACCACGTCCTGTACGGCGGCAGCGCCGGCTTCAAGGAGTCCAGCACGCTCGGGGACATCGGATCCTCCGGCGGCGAGGGGGCCACCGACATCGGTGACGTGAACGGTGACGGCTACGGCGACGTGGTGGTCGGAAGCGGCAGCGACACCAGCAAGGTAACCGTCCTGTACGGCTCGGCCGACGGCGCCTCGTCCGGCCGCATGAAGACCTTCGACCAGTCCCTGCCCGGGTTCTACGGTGCCCAGGAGGAGGGCGATCACGTCGGCTCGTGCGTCTCGGTCGCCGATGTGACCGGGGACGGCCGGGCCGAGATCGCCCTCGGTATCGACGGCGAGGACTTCAGCGGTCTGACCGATGCCGGATCGTTCGCGCTGCTCCACGGAACGGCGTCCGGTTTCACCGGCGAGGGCAGCCAGGTGATGCAGCAGGACACCGCCGGTGTGCCGGGTGTCGCCGAGAAGAACGACAAGTTCGGGGCCGCCTGCGCGCTCCTCGATGTCAACGGCGACGGACACCGCGACCTGGCGGTCTCCTCGGCCGCGGAGAACGCCTCGGCCGGAGCCGTATGGACCCTGAACGGCACCGCCAAGGGGCTGACCACGACCGGCGCCAAGGCCTTCGGCCCCGGCGATGTCGGGGGCCCGGTCACCAAGGCACTGTTCGGGAGCTTCCTGCGCTGAGGACACCGCACTGACGCGCGGTGACCGGCTGGGTGGCCCCCCCATGGCCACCCAGCCGGTCACTAGTTCACTAGTTCACTAGTTCAGCATTGCCTCGCAATCATCCGTCTCGTCCTCGTCCAGAGCCTCCAGATCCCGGATGCACTCCTCAGCGACCGCCCGGGCGAACTGCGGGCAGACCCAGGCCTGCGTACTCCGTGGGTCTGCGGCCGGTGGGTGTTCGTCAGGCGCGTAGAAGTGCGGGAGCTCCGGCCGGATTTCCGCGTACTTCAAGGTCGGGTGCTCATCCTCGTGCCCGCACCCCTGCGGCCGAGCGGTGGTGGCGACCGCGCGCATCGTCGCGAGGACGTCCCGGACCACGGACGGCGGCGGAGACGGGTACGACGTCTTCAGCGCCAGGTGGGCCGTGACAAGCAGCACCGGGCGCTCGCGCTCATCGGCGTGCTCGTACCGACGGGCGGCCCACAGGCCCAGATCGTCGGCGTACCGCTCGTTCCAGCTCTTGCTGTCGAGCCGCTCCACGATCTTCTCGATCTCGAGCCGTCCGTCCGCCCGCAGATATTCGGTGTCGGCGTGGGAGGTGTCCCGGCTCCCGAAGAGTTCCTCGCGGCGCTCGCGCAGCGTCCTGAGGGTCTCTTCCGCGATCTCCGTCATGAAGACGGGGCAGAGCAGCCACTCCAGTGCCGGGCCCTCGCCTTCCTGGAGACCCTGCTCATAGACGCCCCGTCCGCCGGGGCTGCTCAGCACGACCCCGAGCTCCGCGGCATCGGGGCCGCTGTCCGGCAGTGTCGGGTGCCCGTCATGGTCGCAGGACGCGTCGGCGAAATGCGGAAGTGCGGATTCCACCGCCTCCACCAGATCGTCCAGGACCCACTTCGCCCGCACCATGCCGGAGACTGCGTACCAGGTCACCGCCCTGACGACCATGAGGTGTCCGGCACGGTCAGCGGGGCCCGAGGCGGAGAGGTTCCACCCCTGGCAGGCGATCTCCTCGTTGACGTCGGTCCACGCATCCGGGTAACCGTTCAGCAGCGCCGAGAGGGACGCTATGGAGCCCTCGGCTTCCACCGCCAAGCGGGGCGGAACGTCCGTGGCGGATCCGGGTTCGATGATGTCCATCGCGATCCGGGCGAACCCGCCTACGTTGCGCGGGCATCGCCACTCGTCCCGGGGCCGCTCCTCATCCCACTCCGCCGTGTCGTCGATGAGCCGGCCGAGCATCTCGGTGAGGCACAGATCATCAGCGCTGTCATGGCCCAGGTACGGGTGGGACGCGTGATCGCAGACCCGCCCGCTCAGGGCCGCATCGGTCGCCCTCAGCGCGGCCATCGCCCGAGGAGCGACGCCCTCACCCGGCAGCCAGGTGAGATAGGGGGCCATCACGACCAGTCCGAGCGTCCACACAAGGGCCGATCCGATACCGGGGTCGGTGCCGAGCCGCTCGGCGCAGTCGAGTACCGCCCGGTCGTACCCGTCGTCCTTCGCTGTCCGGTAGTCCTCATGGATCTCGTCCCAGGCGCCGGCCAGTTCGTCCAGGAGCGCGATGTCTATGTCCGTCATGATCGTTACGACGCATGGGGGGCCGTCCTGAGTTCCGCGGGGCGAGCCCGTGGTGCGTTCTTCCCGGTACCCGACCCCGAGCAGAAACAAAGGTTGGTTGACTGACGGTCATGACCTCAACGGTGTTCGAAACGGCAACTCCCGACTCGCTCGTCTATCTCGATCGTCTCGCCGCGACGGACCTGGGCCGCGCGTACAAGGGGCGCATGCTCGAAGAACTCGGCGTCCGGGCCGGCCAGACCGTGGTCGACCTCGGCTGCGGCCCCGGTACCGATCTCCTCGCCCTGGCCGAAGGAGTGACGGCGACAGGAGCGGTCATCGGTATCGACCACGACCGCGCCGCTGTGGACGCCGCCAGGGAACGCACCACCGAGCACAGGACGGTCGATGTGCGCCTCGGTGACATCCAGGACCTCCCCCTGGCGGACCGCACAGCGGACCGCGCCCGTACGGACCGGGTACTGCAGCACGTCGAGGACCCGCTGCTCGCGCTCCGCGAAATCCACCGTGTTCTACGGCCCGGCGGGCGGATCGTCATGGGCGAGCCCGACTGGGACACCCTGGCCGTCGACCACCCGGACAGCGGCCTCTCGCGCGCCTACACCCGGTACGTCACCGACGAAGTCATCCGCAACGCGCGCATCGGTAGACAGCTCCCCCGACTGGCGGCAGAGGCCGGCTTCACGGTACCCACGGTCATCCCGGTGACACCCGTGTTCCGGGAGGTCCGGGCCGCCGACAGGATCCTCGGACTGGAACGCACCACACAACGCGCCGTCGCCGCCGGTTACTTCACCGACGAAGGTGCACGACGCTGGCTGGACCACCTGGCCAACGGCCCCTTCCTCGCGGCGGTGACGTTCTACATCGTCGTCGCCGAGTCGTAGCCGTCACCACCGCCGGGTGTGCGAGGGCTCCTTCAGGACGGACAGCGACGAAGCCCGGTGACAACGCTGCGCCGGGACCGCGGACCGGGTCTACCGGAAATCGTTCATCCAGTCGCCCGGGATCAGCTCTCGGATGCCGTCCAGGGCTGATTGAGTACGGCCACGAGCCAGAAGACACGCCCCGTCGTCGTCCCGCAGGAGCACGTCGCGCCCCAGGAACCAACGGACAGCGCCCTCCTGCTCGGCCGTCGAACATTCCGGCAACGGCAGTCGTGCGCAGTTCTGTTCCAGTACCTCGACGCCGTGGTGGTCGAAGTCGCCGAGGAAGTCGCAGAGCCCGTCATCGGCCTGCAAGGACTCCGACAACACGATCTCGACAAAGCACAGGGACAGCCGTTCCAGCCACCTTTCCCAGCACTCCGCGGACTTGTCGGCCAGGTCGGCGCGCACGAACACGGCCGGATCCTCGGCCGACAGTTCATCGAGGAGGATTCCCCAGGAAGCAGCGCCCTGGTTCTCGTGCCGGAACACCAGTGCCTCCTCCGCCTCGTCGACATGCAGCTGGGACGGGCCGAGCAGGACGTCGTGATTACTGGTGATGTCCTGTCGGCGGCCGAACAGCAGATAGGCCTCGCGCAGTGCCAGGGGCAGCCGGATGCCGAGCCTCTCCTCCGCCGCCGCGAGATCCGCCTCGGCCCACCCGTCGCCGTCGCTGAGCGCGGCGGACCAGTTCTCGGCGAACCCCCGAACGAACTCCCATGCACCACCGCGGTCTTCAACACCCACGGCGAGCGAGTGCGCCATGTCGAACTCACGTGTCATGTCGGCACGATATCGGCTCCACCCGCTTCGGGCTCTGCCTGCCTTCGGATCCCAGGAGCGGCTGGAGCCCCTGGTCACGCCCCATGTACTCTGCCCGGATTCCCGCCCTCCTCGACGAAACGGATCGGCCTCATGAACGTGGTGTTCACCGGCATCGTGATCGAATGGCGCGGGCCTTCACCGTTCTACTTCGTCGCCGTGCCCGAGGAACAGGCAGCCGACATCCGCGAGGTGGCCGCGATGGCCTCGTACGGCTGGGGCGTGATCCCGGTCGAGGCCCATATCGGCGACACCGTCTTCACCACGTCGCTCTTCCCCAAGGACGGTGGCTATCTGCTGCCTCTCAAGAATGCTGTGCGCAAGCCGCAGCGTCTCTCGGCCGGCGACGACGTCAGCGTGGAGATGACCGTCCGGCTTTAGCGTCTGGTGGGCACGGAACTCGCCCACGCTACGGCGCCCGTACTACGGCACACAGCTCGTCGCTCGCGTTGATCGGCGGGGCTCAGCGGACCCGGTCGTAGACGAGGGCAAGCGTGCCGTGCTCGCCGGCAGTCTGACTGACGAGCGACCACTGTTCCGCGGGCAGTCCGTCGTCGAACAGGCGCGGCCCGCCGCCGAGGAATACGGGAAAGACCGTGAGCGCCAGCCGGTCGACCTTGTCCGCCGCCAGCAGGGCCTTGATGACGCTCGCGCTGGAAAGCACGAGGATGTCGCCCCCTTCGGCCGTCTTGAGCTCGGTGGCCAACTCCGCGGTCGGCTTGTCGACGATCGTCGTCCGCTCCCACGGCGCCTCGTCGAGGGTGGAGGACAGGACCACCTTCTCGGCGTCCACGAGCCACTTCGCGAAGCCCTCGTCGCGCGGGTCGGCCCCCTCCATACCGATGACGGTGGGCCAGAACCCCAGGAACCCCTCGGCGTTGACCCGGCCGAGCAGGGCCGTCGTCGCCGACTCCCAGAGGCCCGTCAGATGGTCCCGGGCGACGTCGGTGACCGCGTACGGCATCACCCAGCCCATGTCGAGCGGGTTGTCCGGACCTGCGTAGTGGCCGTCGAGCGAAAGGCTCATGTTGGTGACGATCCTGCGGCCGGCGGTCTGCTCTGTCATTTCGCGCTCCTCGAACGGGTCTGGGTGCCTTGGGTTTCGGTGCTGCCCTGGGCTTCGGTGGCGCCCTGGGCTTCGGTGGTGTCCTCGGACTCGGTGTCCTGGTTGTCGGCGATCCGGTGCGAGTCCTCGGTGACGGTCACCGCCAGCTTGTCGAGACTCTGGCCGAAGCCGATCTCGATGCCCGCGATGAAGTCCGCCGAGTCGACGGCGCTTTCGGCGATCCTGTAGTGGACGGCGAGGTCCGTGCCCGTATCGGTGGGCCGGAGGTCGAGATCGACGTGCGCGGTGAAGGCGGGGCCACCGTCGGGAAGCAGCGGGGAGAGCCGGTAGGCGAGGCGCTCACCGGGGCTCATCTCCTCGACAGCTCCTTCGGCCCGCCCCGCGACCGCGTCCGATCCGTCCGCGTCCTCGGCATCGCGGTACTCCTGCACGATCCGCCCGCCCGGGCGCGCCTCGAAGACGAGCTCGGAGACACGCAGGTCGTCCGGTGTCCACCACCGGGCGAGCAAGGAGGCCTCGGTCAGGTGGCGCCACACGAGGTCGGGGCCGGCAGCCATCGAGCGGCGGAACGTGAACGAGCGCCCGTCCGCCCAGCCCGGCGCATCGGCGGCGAGCCGCTCCGCGTGGACGCTGAGCCCGTAGCGGTCGTAGGTGGCGCCCAGGCCGTCCGTCCGCTCCGCGGTGTCCGCGATTCGGCTGAGCACAGCCGCGAGTTCACGCAGTGGAGTGGACCGGAGGGCGTATATGCGGCGCTGCCCGGTGCGCTGGGAGGTGACGACACCGGCACGCTCCAGCGTCTGGAGGTGCTTGGTCGTCTGCGGTTGGCGCGCCTCGGCGAGCTGGGCGAGGACGCCGACCGAGCGGGGGTGCTCGGCGAGCAGCCGCACGAGCCGCCAGCGGGCCGGGTCGGCCAGTGCGATCAGGAGTGCATCCGTCATGGACACCAGTATTCCCCTGAACGAATATTCGTGTCAAGGAATATTCGTCACGCGTGCGGTGCGGGCGTCGCGGGCTCCTCCGGTCGGGCGATCCCGGGGTCCTTCGTCACGCGCGTCCCCGGGTGCCACAGCGAGCAGAGGAAGGCGAGTGCGAGGGCACCGGCCATGCCGTAGAAGACCCACTGGTTCGCCTCGGCGAAGTCCATGCGGATCGACTGCATGGAATCCCTGGTGAGTTCGGCGATCCGGCCCCCGCCCGTGGGCCCTCGCGCGTCCGCGTTCCCTGTGACGGCCTCGGCGATGTGGTGGGCGGCGTCGTGGGCGGGGCCGCGCGGCACGCCCTCCGCCCGCAGCGTCTGGCCGACGCGGTTCACCGTGACGTGCGTCAGCACGGTGCCGAAGATCGCCAGACCGATGCTGGCGGCGAAGTTGCGGACCGTCTGGGTGATGCCGGTGACCTCACCGTACGATGCGCCGATCGACCGGTTGACGGCATCGGTCGAGGCGGGCGCCAGGATGAAGCCGATGCCCGCACCGGCGATCGCCGCGTACAACCACTGGTCGTGCATCGAGAGCGTCGTCAGCTTGCCGGCCCAGAGGGCGAAGCCGACCGCGCCGACCGCGGCACCGAGCTTCAGGGCCGGACGGGCTCCACGCTTGTCCAGGATGCGCCCGCCCCACTGGGAGGCGAGGGCGAATCCGACGAAGAAGTACAGCAGGTAGAGGGCCGCCTGGTTGGGAGAGGCGCTGAGGGAGACCTGGGCGTAGACCGAGGCGAAGAAGAGCACCGGCACGAAGGCCGTCATGGCGAAGAAGAGCACGGCCATGTCCACCGCGAAGGCCCGGTCCCGGAAGACCTGGAGCTTGATGAGCGGATGGCGCCGGCGCAGCTCGAAGCGGCAGAACCAGGCGAGGACCGCGAGCCCCACCACGATGCACACCCAGGTCCGCCAGGTGTCCCAGCCCCAGGACGCGGACTGCTGGAGGCCCAGCACGGTCAGCCCCATGCCCACGGCCATGAGCACGGTTCCGGGCACGTCCAGTGGTTCCCGGTTCGAGCTCTCGGGGATGCGCGCGAGCAGCGCGAGCACGATCGCGATCACGGCGATGGGGACGTTGATCCAGAAGATGGCCCGCCACGTCCAGCCGGTGAGCCATCCGCCCAGCAGCGGACCGATGGCCGTGAGCGCGCCCGAGACACCGAAGAACAACGCCAGCGCACGCCCGCGCCGTTCCACCGGGAAGACGGCGATGACCACGGCGAGCGCCGCCGGGAACATGAAGGCCGCGCCGACGCCCTGGATCGCCCGGAACCCGATCAGCCACGCCTGGGCGTAGGAGCCCGTCGGCACGGCGCCGCAGAGCGCCGACGCGATGACGAAGACCAGCGTGCCCAGGAGCATGATGCGGCGGTGGCCGTAGATGTCGGACAGCCGGCCGCCGAGCGCGAAGAAGGCGGCGAGGGTCAGCAGATAGGCGTTGATGACCCACTGCATCTGCGAGGAGGTGAGGCCCAGCTCGTGGATGATGTCCGGCGCGGCGATCGCCACGATGGTCTGGTCGATGAACGTCATCGACACGGCGAACATCATCGCGGCGAGCGCGAGTGCCTGATTCGGCGGACCGCTCGCGCCGGCTCTCGCCGGCTTGTGCGGGCCCCCTGCCTGTGGAGCCGAATTGCCCATGGCGCAATGTTCCCCGCCACCGCGCGCGTGCGCACGCCGGCCGCCCGGCGGACGCGTCGAACGGGTGGCCGTCCCCCGGGAGTTCCCCGGCCTGGGTCCCCGTCGGGCTCGCCCGCCGTCCCACCGGTTGGTCCCGCGAACCGTGCTGGGCCCGGAGCCCGGGGCTTTCACGTACCCGCGCGACCTCCATCATGAGCACGCCGCCTCCCGCACCACGGGCGGAACGGCGCGCTTTTCGGCCCCTCGTCGCCATCCACGTGCGGCCCGCACGACCTGCACGGTTCACACCCTTGTCAGTATCCAGAATCCTGGTTACTGTTTGATTCGTGAACGATTTCGACAACCGCTTCCTCACGCGCAACGGCCTCGCCGCACGGCAGCTCGCCGTCCTGCTCCTGCATCACGAGCCGGACACCCGACTGCCCCGCGTGCGCGACTTCGCGGAGGAGCTGGGCTGTGGAAACGGCACCGTTCAGGCCGCCCTCCATCTGCTGGAGGAGTCCGGAGCGATCTCCACCACCGCGCGCGGCCATCTGGGCACGTTCCTCGTCCACTCGGACCGCGCCATCCTCTGGCGGCTGTCCGGCCTCGGAACCCTCCTGGCCGCGATGCCACTCCCCTACTCGCGACGTTACGAGGGTCTGGCGACCGGACTGCGCAGCGCGTTCGAGGAGGCCGGCGCACCGTTCGCGATCACGTTCATGCGAGGGGCCGGAGCACGGACGGCCGCGCTGCTGGAGGGCAAGGTCGACCTGGTCGTCCTGTCGCGTTTCGCCGCCGACCAGCTGATCGCCGAGCACCCGGTGGAGCTGGTGGCCGACCTGGGTCCCGCCACCTACGTCGGCGCGCACGGCATGCTGGTGCGGCACGGAGTGGACCTGGACGCGCCGGGACTGCGGGTGGCGGTCGACCACGCCTCGGAGGATCTGCGGATGCTCGTGGAGCGGGTCTTCGCCGGCCGGACGGACGTCGAGTGGCGGGAGGCGTCGTACATGCAGCTGGGCGACCTGTTCGCCAGGAACGAGGTCGACGCGACGGTCTGGAACCTGGACGAGGCGCAGGACCGGCTCGGGATCGGCGTCGACGTGCTTCCACTGGGCGACGAGGTCACTCGGGAGCTGGCCCTGCGCAACTCCACCGCGGCCGTGATCGGCCGGTCCGAGGGGGCCAAGGCTCTCGCCGCGGTCCGCGACTCGTTGGATCTGTCGCTCGTGACACGACTGCAGAGTGAGGTGCTCCGTGGTGAACGCGTCCCCTCGTACTGATCGTATTGACCGACGGGACCGACGGGACCGACGGGACCGGAGCCGTGCCGGTCCACGGGCCCGGAGCCGTTCCGACCAGCGGGTTCAGTGACCGGGGTCTCATAACTCCAGGGAGTCGTTCGCCCTGAAAATACAAAATCCTGGTTACTGTTGATTTTAGGAGGATCATCATGGACGACCAGCTCGCACTGCGGATCCAGCTCTTTCGCGAAGGCGGTCAGGTCAAGCCCGAGGTGGCGGACTTCGTCACCACCGAGCTGGCCTCCCTGGAGGCCGAGGGCCGCACGGTCACCGAGGCGACGGCGGGCATGCTGACCAGCCATCTGATGATGGCGCTCGGCCGGCTGCTGGACGGCGAACCCATCGAACAGTTCCTCACCGACGAGCAGGTCGCCGCCGAGCTGGCGGGACATCCCGGCGCGGTCGCCCGCGCCCGCGCCGTCTCGGCCCGTGCCGAACGGGAGCTGGGGACCGCTCTTCCCGAGTCCGAGGTCAACTTTCTCGGCATGCACCTGGCCGTACTGGACCAGCAGTCCCCCGCCACGCCCACGTCCTGACCGGTCGCGGCGGGCGGCACAGCCCATCACGCCACCGAACTCGTACTCGTACCGACGAACCGACGAACCGAGACAGAGAGAAGAACAGCCATGACGAAGATCCTCACCGGTGGAGTCGGCAAGGCCGAGGTCACCGCGGCCATCGGAGGGCTCGGCATCGATTCGCTCGACGTCGTCGCCTCCAGCGACATGGACGCCGCGTTGAAGCTCCGCGCCGGCCAGGCCGACTACTACCTCGGCACCTGCCACACCGGCGCGGGCGCCTCGCTCGGCGTGCTCGTCGGTCTCATGGGCAGCGCCGTCTGCCACACCTTCGGGCGGAGCGTCCCGAGCGAGGAGACGGTCGCCCAGCTGCTCGCCGACGGCAAGAAGGTCTTCGGCTTCTCGATGGACCAGATCGATGTCATCGCCCCCCTCATGGCGCGCACCATCGCCGCCCGCGGCTGATCCCAGCCTCTTCTCATCATCCCGGGCACCAAGGAGTGACTCGTGAGCACCACACTCGCAGCCGGCGCCAACCTGGACTTCACGCTGGCCCAGCAACTCACCGTGATAGCCCTCTGTGCGCTGACGGCCTACATCTCGCACATGGCCCTGGCCGTCTTCAACGACGGGGTACGGCCCTTCATGCTGGACTTCATCCAGGGGCGCACCACCCGCAGCGCGACGACGGCTGTCTCCTTCGGTCTCTCCGCCGGATTCATCTTCGGACTCGGTGCCCCGATGGCCCTGTCCACCGGCGTCCTCAACCCGTGGCTGGTCTTCCTGCCCACGGACATCCTCGGGATGCTGGCGCCGAAGAAGTGGCTCGCACCGATTCTCGGCGGCGCCTGGGGGGCGGTGGTCGTCTTCGGTCTGAACGGGGCGAACAACGTCGCCCACGACCTGCCGGTCGACTTCCTGACCGCGATGCAGCAGATGTCGACGCCGATCCTCTTCCTCTTCTCGCTGTTCCCGGTGCTCGCCATCACCAAGCAGTTCGGGCGCAAGTGGGGCGGGATCGCGGGCGTTCTCGAACTGGCCCTCGTCGTCATGACCATGAAGCTGTGGCCGAACATGTTCGCCGGAGCGCTGGCCATGGCCGTCGGTGTGCTGATGCTCATCGGGCTCGCCGTCTCCAAGGACGTCCGGCAGCGCCGGGCCGACCGTGCGGCGGGCGTCGAGGAGATCGTCCTGGAGGACGATCCGATGGCGTCGCTGTTCAGCGCCAGCGCGGCCCGGCTGCGCAGGTATCTGCCGCTGTTCATGGTGCTCGGGGCCGGCGTCTGTGTGCTCGCCCAGATGCACATATTCGGCGGCGGTGAGGCGACCAGCTTCCTGATCGCGAAGGGACAGTACTCCGAGGCGGCCCAGGTCGACTTCTACCGGGTGTTCGGCTTCATCCCGCTGATCGCGACGACCGCGCTCGCCTCCGGCGCGTACGGCATCGCCGGATTCACGCTGGTGTACCCGATCGGCTACCTGATGCCGAACCCGTTCCTGGCGGCTGTCGTCGGTGCGCTCGTGTTCGCCGCCGAAGTGCTGGCCCTCTCCTGGATCGGCCGGGTCCTCGGCAAGCTGCCCAGCGTCCGGGACTCCTCCGAACATCTGCGCAGCGCCATCGGTGACACCCTCCAGCTGGCGATCCTCTTCGGTTCGCTGATGGCCGCCAACGCCATGGGCGGCGGACTCGGCATCCTCGTCGTCGGCGGGCTCTACCTGCTCAACGAGGCGATGGGCCGTCCTGTCGTGAAGATGGCCGCCGCGCCGGCGGCCGTGATCGTCGGCGGCATTCTGCTCAACATCCTGTACTGGCTCGACCTGTTCACCCCGATCAAGGGCTGACCGCCCAGTGACCGCACCGGGTCCGTACGCGAAGAAGGAACCCCCACGATGAACCACCCCGCCCCGCACACCCTGCGCACCGTCAGCGGCGATCTCGCGACCGCTTCGGTACGTGGCCCCGCTCTCGCCCACGAGCATCTGGTCCTCGACCTGGACCAGCGGGGCGACCGCGCGGCCGTACTCGACCCGCGACTCCACGCGGCGGCCGTGACCGCCGAGCTGGGGGCGCTGCGGGAGGAGTTCGGGCTCTCCCTCGTCGTCGAGCTGACCTGCCGGGGCATGGGGCGCGACGTCCCCGCCCTGGCCGCGATCGGCCGGGAGGCACAGGTCGCGGTGGTCGCAGCGACCGGCTGGTACTACGAACCGTTCCACACGCCGGAGATCGAGACCGCGGACGTGGAGCAGCTCACGGAGGTCCTCGTCCGCGAGAGCGAGGACGGCATCGGCGGTACGGGTGTCCGGCCGGGCGTCCTCGGTGAGATCGGCAGTCACGGGGATGTCCCGACGGCTGCCGAGGCCAAGGTCCTGCGGGCCGGCGCGCGGGCCGCGCGGGCCACCGGCCTCTCGCTCGCCACCCACGCGCAGTTGGGCCGGGGCGGCCTCGCCCAGCTGGAACTGCTCACCGGCGAGGGGCTGCCCGCCCACCGCGTCAGCATCGGCCACCAGGACCTGCTCGACGACCCGGGTGTCCACCGGGAGCTCGCGGCGAGCGGGGCGTACGTCGCGTTCGACACGGTGGGCAAGTCGTCCTACCAGAGCGACCGGACCAGGCTGCGGCTGCTGCTCGCCCTCGTGGAGGCCGGCCATGCCGACCGGGTACTGCTCAGCTGCGACATCTCACGCCACGGCTACCTCCGGGACGAGGGCGGCCAGGGCTACGGGCATCTCTTCCGGAGCTTCCTGCCCGAGCTCCGGGCGGCGGGCGCCGACGAGGAGCTGATCGACCTGCTGACCCGCCGCAATCCCCTGCGCTTCCTGACCGGCGCGAGTGCCGAGGAGAACTGACATGAGCCCCGTACCCCCCGTGCTTCCCGTCACCTTCCCGCTGGCGACCGTCGCTCTGGACGATGCCGTCACCAAGCAGTTCCGGCTGCTGGAGGCCACCGCGGCACACTTCGAGGGACAGCAGCTCTTCTCGTCCGACGCAGGGGTCGTCCCCGGCCTCGGCCGGCCCCGCACCACCGCCCGCGTCGAAGCCGTACTGGCCGACTTCTTCGGGGCCAGGGACGCCGCCTTCGTCCAGGGCGCTGGCACCGGTGCGATCCGGGCCGCCCTCAACGCGGCCGTCCGGGCGGGCGACCCGCTGCTCATCCACCGGGCCCCGGTCTACCGCACGACGGAGGTCACCCTGAGGGGCATCGGTGTGGAGAGTGAGGAGGCCGACTTCAACGACGCCGAGTCGCTCCACGCGGCGCTGGCGTCCGGGCGGTTCCGGTGGGCGTACATCCAGCACACCCGTCAACGGCTCGCCGACTCCTACGATCCGGCCGAGGTCATCGCCGCCTGCCGGGCTGCCGGGGTCCGCACGATCGTCGACGACAACTACGCCGTCATGCGCACGCCGGCCGCCGGTGTGGAACTGGGCGCCGACGCCTCCTGTTTCTCCCTCTTCAAGTTGCACGGCCCCGAGGGAGTCGGCCTCGTCGTCGGCGCCCGGGACCTCGTCGAACACATCCGCCGCGACAACTACTCCGGCGGCGGACAGGTCCAGGGCCATCAGGCACTCGACGCCCTGCGCGCCCTCACCCACGTTCCCGTCATGTGGTCCGTGCAGTCGCAGGTGGGCGCCGAGGTCGCGAAACGGCTGACGGCCGGTGAGGTGGAGGGCGTGGCCGAAGTCCGTATCGCCAACGCCCAGGACCGCTGCCTGCTCGTACGTCTGGACCGGCCCGTCGCCGCGGAACTGCCCGCCGTCGCCGCCCGTTTCGGAGCCGCCCCCTACCCCGTCGGCTCCAACTCCCGCTACGAGATCGCACCGCTCTTCTACCGGATGTCCAGCTCGGCTCTCGACGACTCCCCCGAACTCGCCGACTGGACCGTACGCATCAACCCGATGCGGGCGGGCGCGGATCTCGTCATCGACATCCTGCGCCGCGCGCTCGCCGCCCTGGACGACCCGAAGGACGACTGACCGTGTTTCTCGACACCGTGCTCACCCGCAACCCCGGGCTCGTCGACGCCGCGGCCGCGCTCCACCGGGACGGCGCCATCCCGCCCGACACCTACGTCGTGGACCTGGACGCCGTCGAGGCCAACGCCGCGCTGCTCGCGACCGAGGCCGAACGCCTCGGCATCAGCCTGTGGTTCGTCGTCAAGCAGCTCGGCCGCAACCCCGAACTGATCCGGGCCATCGCCCGGCACATCCCCCGCTCCGCCGCCATCGACCCGGCCGAGGCCCGCACCCTGCACGCGGCCGGCGCGCGGCCCGGCAACCTCGGCCACCTCGTGCAGATCCCCCGGCGCGCGCTGCCCGAGATGCTGGCCTGGCGTCCGGAGACCGTCACCGTCTTCGACCTGGCCAACGCCCGCGCCGTCTCCGACGCGGCACGCGAACTCGGCTTCGTCCAGGACGTCCTGATCCGGCTGGAAGGCGCCGGCGGAGCCGTCTACCCCGGCCAGGAGGGCGGCGTCCCGCTGGAGCGGCTGGACGCCTTCGCCAAGGACGCCGAAGCACTGGACGGGATCCGGATCGCGGGCGTCACCGCTTTCCCGTGTGTCCTGTGCGACCCCGCGACGGGGGTGCCGGCCGCCACTGCCAACTTCGGCCTGGCGCTCGAGGCCCGCGAACTCCTGTCCGCGCGCGGACACCGCGATCTCAAGCTCAGCGCCCCCAGCGCCACCTCGATGGCCTCCCTCCCGCTGCTCGCCGAGCTCGGGGCCACGCACGGCGAGCCGGGCCACGCCCTCACCGGGACGACCCCGTTGCACGCCATCGATCCGGCACAGCCGGAGAAACCCGCGTACGTGTACGTCAGCGAGGTCGCGCACACCCTGGACGACGGCCGCCCGGCGATATTCGGCGGCGGCTTCTACACCCGCTCGCACATCCGGAGCGCCCTGCTGCCGCGCACCGGAGCCCGCCTGGGCGTGCAGCCCGCACCCGCCGAGAACATCGACTACTACCGGCTGCTCGACGCGCCCTCCCGCGCGGCGGACGTCCGCGTCGGGGACACCGCGCTGCTGGCCTTCCGCACGCAGATCTTCGTCACCCGCTCGACCGTCGCCGTCGTCTCCGGACTGGACTCCGGCAGCCCTCGGCTGAATGGGCTGTACGACGCCCACGGCCGAGCCCTGTAAGGAGCACCTCATGGCCAAGACCGTCATCGTCGTCATCGACGGGTTCGGCGTCGGGGCGATGCCCGACGCGGGTGCCCTGCGCCCCGGCGACCTCGCCGCCGACACCTGCGGACACGTACTCGACCACTGCCGCGCCTCATTCGGGCGGCCCCTGCGCCTGCCGGTGCTCGGGGCGCTGGGGCTCGGGCTCGTCCACGCGCACCCGGACCTGGCACGCCGCACCCATCTGCCGGTGGCCGCGGGCCGGGCCGCGCTCGGCTATCCCGGCGCGGACACCTTCGCGGGCCACCAGACCATGATGGGCGCCGACTTCAGCCATGTGACGGTCGCCAGACTCGCCGACCACCTCGGCGAGGTGTCCGCTGCGCTCACGGCCGCCGGGCACCGGGTCGAACCGCTGGACGGAAAGCCACTGCTCGTCGTCGACGGGTCGGTCCTGGTCCACGACAACCTGGAGGCCGACCCCGGGATCAACTGGAACGCCTCCGGCCGCCTCGACGACCTCCCCTTCGAAGGGCCCGGTGGCATCCTCGCCATCGCCCGTACCGTGCGCGCCGTCGCTCCGGTCGCGCGCGTCATCGCGGTCGGCGGGCACGCGGACGGCCCGCTCCCCGGCTTCGTCCGCCCAGGAGACGGCGGGACGATCGGTCTGGACACCCCCGCCTCCGGTTTCTACCGCAACGGCGGCCTCCAGGTTCAGCACCTGGGCGCCCCGCTGGACCACACCCGCCAGCTTCCGGAGCTGGCGGCGCGGGCCGGCATCCCGGTCACCCTGGTGGGCAAGGCCGCCGACATCCTGGAGTGCGGGGCGGCGATCCGTCATCCGGCCGTCGACACCGCAGACGTCCTGTCGCACACCCTGGACGCGGTACGCGCGGAGGGCGACGCGCTCGTGGTCGCGAACGTCCAGGAGACGGATCTGGCGGGGCACCAGCAGGACACCGACCGGTACGGACACCTGCTGGAGCAGGTTGACGCGGGACTCGCGGGACTCGTGGCGCTTCTCGCGGATCCCGGCGACCGGCTGATCGTCACCGGCGACCACGGAAACGACCCCACCATCGGCCATGCGCTGCACACCCGGGAGTACGTGCCGGTGCTCATCCACCGGCCCGGCGCCGACGGGGTGGAACTCCTCCCCGACGCGCACAGCCTGGCGGACGTCGGTGCCACCGCCGCCCTGGCGCTGGCTCTGGACCCCGAGGACCTCGCGGGCGGGGCCCCGCTGCACACCGGTCGACGCGCGGCCTGACCGGCGACCGCCCCGCCGGTGGCCACCGCCGCCGGTGGAGGGAGAAAACTGCTTGTCCCGGCACCGGCCCGGCGCCTAGTGTCGCCTCCATCGGCGTGTAGCTCAGTAGCCAGAGCACCGGGCTCCGGACCCGGAGGGCGCAGGGGCGGAACCTGCCACGCCGGCTTATGAACGACGACGCTGAGCAGCAGCTTTCCGCACCGTCCGGTGATTCCGCGAACTATCCCCGCGCCATGCTGGCCCAGGCCTTCCTGACCTCGCTGACGCATGGCGAAGCCGATACGCGTGAGCGGGCGGCAGGCCGCGTCGACCGCTGGCGGGCCGTGCTCGCCAAAATGGCCGACGGCCGTCTGACCATCGGTTCACGCACCCCGGTGGCGGGGCTGCCCGCCTGGGTGACCCCCGAGGTCGTACGAGGAGGGTTCGCCACCTCCGAAGCGGCCGCCGAGGGCCCGCTCCAGCCGTACGAGTACGAGGCCGCCGCGTCGGCCGGGATACCCGCCGGGCGCCGTGCGCTGTTCGCGTACTGCCTCACCGAGCCGGGTCTCGACCGGCTCGGCAGGCTTCTCGACAGCGGCCGTTACGAGGTCCTGGTGCCCGAGGAAGCCGCGCTGCTGATGGTGGCGTGGCTGGTGCGGGCCGGTGATGTGCCCGCTGCGCTGGAACTCGTCGACATCCTGGAGCCGTGGGCCGACCGGCTGCGCTTCCTGCCTCGCCCTTCCGGCCTCCCCGCTCCGGACGTCGATGCGGTGCACCGGCGCACGGTCGGCGACGCCGGTGCGTCCCTCGCCGCCAGGCGGCCCAACTCCGCGGTGGAGACCCAGCGCGAGGCGCTCGCCGTCTGGCAGCCCTTCGGCGACGAACTGCTGGCCCATTGGCTGGAGACCGCCGGTGCCGGACGGGCCCTGGACCGCGTACCCGACGCCGACTGGCTGGAGCGCGGTGCCGTGCTCCTGCGCCGTTACCGGAAGCTCGCGGCCGTCCACACGCGCTGCACCAAGCACCGCAGGCCGAAGGAGAACCTGGGCATCCTGCGTGGCGCCCTGGAGGAGACCGTGGCCGGACGGCCGCTGGACGCGCGCCGGACGGGACTCCTGCGTCACGCGGTGGAATCCATGGTCCGCCGGCGTGGCCGTCCCGGCTCCGTGCGCCACGGTGAACTGCGCGCCGCGCAGGCGGCGCAGGCCGCCCGGCCCTCGCACCACGCAATCGCCCGACTGGTGTTCGACCGCCTGTCCGGACTTCCGCAGCAGACCGGCGCGGCTGATGTGGCACCGCTGGTCGCGGATGTCTCCGCCCGCGAGGCAGCGGAGAGCGGACTGCCCTCGGGAGCGGTGGTCCCGGCAGCTGTGCGGCGCGTGGTGGAGGCCGCGCTGAGCGCCCCGGTCACCACGCTCGTGGAGCGCGGTGTGGTGCCGTCGGCCGAGGTCCTGGCCGAACTGGTGCCGCAGCTGGTCGCCTCCACCCACGCGCAGGCATACCGGGACGAGGCGCTGCGCACCCTGATGGCCGCCGACTACCGGGCGTTCCGCAACCGGCGCTCGCTTCTGCTGCTCGACCTCGAACGGCAGGTGCGCGTCGAGGAACTGCCGTGGGTACGCGCGGCGGCCGGGCATCGCTGCGACAGCGACGGCCGCGGGCCCGCGCACACCGCGCTCCGGCAGCTCGGCGAACTGGCCGTGCAGGCGTTTCCCGGCACGATCCTTCCCAACCCGCTGGTCCGCGAACTCGGTGTGCTCGCCCGGCAGGCCGAGGCCGGGGCACCGCTGGTGGAGGAGTTGGCGTCGGACATCTTCATGGGCACCTTCACCCCGAAGTTCCTCGCCGCGGCGCGGGTCGCCGCCGAACTGCTCGGCGGCACACTGTACGAGCGCTACTACGGCATCGACTACGCGGCGGTCCGCAACCTCGCGATCAGCGAGGCGAGCGACTCGCTGAACCGTACGCACCGGGCGCGCACCTCTCCCGGTTTCGCGAAGCTGTGCGCCGAGCGAGCGGACGCCTCCGGCACCCGTGGCTGGTCGGTGGCGGCCAACGGCAAGGTCATCGAGCAGTCCCAGATCCTCACCACCCACAATCTGGCCACCCTGGTCAGCCGGGTCGGCATCAGACCGGAGCCGGGATGGGAGGTGCTGGCACTGCGCTGCTTCACCACCGTGTGCGCGATGACGGCCCGGATACACGGCAACCCGCGTCCGCTGTCCACCATCAAGGACGCGGCGTACGCGTGGCGGCAGATGGTGTTCCACCTGTCGCTCTGCGATCCCGCGGGCCGGGCCCGGGTGCTGAACCGGCTGGACGAGGAGGCGGCCCGCTTCCCCGGTCATGTCGCGGCCCGGCTCGCGCCGGCGCTGACCGGACTGCGACAGACCGCGTCGGGGGGCGTACCGGACGCCGGCGCGGGACGCCGCTTCCTCGGCTGGACGACCGAGGACCACTGGATGCGACCGGCCCCCGTGGCCTGACCATGGGTACGGGCCACCAGGCGGCTCCGCGTTCACCGGCTCCTGCCCGGGTTTGCCGTACGTGCTCGCCCGGTCTGTCCGTTCATCGGTTACCTCGGCCCCTGTGGGCTCGTCACAGGCATGACGGAACCCGCTCGAGGAAGGCAGCGACATGACCGCACCGGCTCCGGACGACCCAGCTCCGGCCGACGCCCTGGCGGAAGCCTTCGAGCAGCAGCGCGGCCGCCTCGTGGCGGTGGCCCACCGGATGCTCGGTTCGCGGGCGGACGCCGAGGACGCGGTGCAGGAGGCATGGCTGAGGCTGGCGCGCCAGGACGCGGCCTCGATAGGCAACCTCGCGGCCTGGCTGACCACCGTGGTCGGCCGGGTCTGCATCGACGTGCTGCGCTCGCGCAAGGCCAGGCCGGAGGCTTCGTTCGACGACAGGCTGCCCGAACTGCTGGTTGTCGAGGACTCTGACGGGGCACCCGAGGACGACGCACTGCTCGCCGAATCGGTCGGGACGGCACTGCTGGTGGTGCTCGATACGCTCCGCCCGGCGGAACGGCTGGCGTTCGTGCTGCACGACATGTTCGCGGTGCCGTTCGACGAGATCGGCCAGATCATCGGCAGGTCAGCGGACGCCGCCAAGATGCTCGCCAGCCGGGCCCGTCGGAAAGTACACGACACGCCCCGTCCGGCCGCTGAGCGGCAGCGGCAACGCGCGGTGGTCGACGCCTTCCTGGCGGCAGCACGGAGCGGAGACTTCGAAGGGCTGCTGCGCGTGCTGGACCCGGACGTGACGTGGCGTTCTCACTCCGCGCGTGGCGTGGTCGTCAGGACCGGGGCGGCCGAGGTGGCAACCCGGGCCCAGCGCGGTGCTCGCGCCGCGGTGACCGCGCGCCCCGCCCTGGTCGACGGTGAACCCGGGATCGTGGTGTGGAGTGCGAACGGCAGGCTGCTGGGCGTGATGGCGTGCTCGGTGGCCGACGGCCGGATCGTCGAGATCCTGTCGATCAGTGACCCGGAACGCCTTGCGGCCATTGTCCCGGGTCATCCGGCATGACGTTTTCACCGAATCATCAGGTGCGATGTCCGGAGGGACGTCATCCCTCACGTACGGTGTTCGCGGCGAGCCGCGTGCGCTGTCGAACGCGCCGCACACGTACCGCCCTTGGTCGAGATCGGAGCGAAGAATGAAGGCAGCCCGCTACAGCCGTTTCGGGGGCCCGGAGGTCCTCGAGATCGTGGAGCTCCCCGATCCCCACCCGGGTCCCGGGCAGGTCCGGATCGCGGTACGCGCGGCCGGGGTCAACCCGAGCGACTGGAAGAAGCGCCAGGGCCTCATGGACGAGGAACTCCCGCAGACGATGGGCCATGAGGCGTCGGGCGTCGTCGACGAGCTCGGCGAGGGCGTTACCGATGTGAGCGTCGGCGACCGCGTCTTCGGCTTCTCCACCGAGGGCGCCGCCCAGGCAGAGCTGGTGGTGCTGTCCCACTACGCGCCGGTCCCGCCGTCGCTCGACTTCGCGGGCGCCGCGGCGCTGCCCGCCGCCGTCGAGACGGCCACCCGGGCGCTCGACGGGCTCGGCGTCGTGAGCGGCGGCACGCTGGTGGTCAACGGTGCCTCCGGAAGTGTCGGGAGCGCCGCTGTGCAGCTCGCCGTGGTGCGCGGCGCGCGCGTGATCGGTATCGCGAGTCCGGCGAATCACGGCTACCTGCGCTCGCTGGGGGCCGAACCGGTCGCCTACGGCGAGGGCCTCACCGAGCGGGTCCGCGCGCTCGCTCCCGACGGCGTCGACCTCGCGCTCGACGTGGCAGGCAGTGGAGTGCTTCCCGAGCTCATCGCGCTCGCGGGCGGCGCCGAACACGTCATCACGGTCGCCGACTTCGCCGGCGCCCGGGAGCACGGGGTGGTGTTCAGCCGCGGCGACGCCGGTCGCGCGGTCCACGCGCTCGGGGAGATCGGCGAGCTCATCGGGTCCGGTCGCTTCTCGCTCCCGGTCGCGCGGACGTTCCCGCTCGCCGAGGTCGCGGAGGCGCACCGGGTGGGCGAGCAGGGCCATGTGCGCGGAAAGCTCGTACTGCTGGTCGGCTGACGCGGCATCGGCACGTGGAGGGGGCCATAGCTCAAGGCCCTCTGGTGTTCCCCGGCGGGGCCGGGGAACAGTTGGCCGGCGCGCCCTGCCCGCGGACACGCGCTCCCGCCGAGCACCGTCAGGCCCTCGCCGCCACCCACCGCAGGCCCCCATGCCGATGTGGGAACGGTTCTGCCGTGCCGGCGTGGCCGGATCGCGTCCTACCGCATGTGGCGGCCTGTCCGGACCCTGGGACAGATGGGGGACACCGAGAACAACACGCCCTGCCCGGACCGCCCCGACCCCGCGCTACTGGCCGCCCTCGAAGGCGCCACCGCGCCACCACCGCCCGCGCGGCCCGAGTGCCCGCACTGCGGCCTCCCGCAGGACCGCTACCCCACTTACTACACCGGGCACTGGGTGCTCCTCGAACCCCGCATCGTCGTGGCCGCGCACACCGTCCCCCCGCGCCGGCGGTGGATCCTCACCCAGGACGGCAGGGCGATGAACCTGTGGGACGCCGAACCCCTGCCCGGGGCTCGGTGCCGGATCGCGCACCGGACCGTCTGCCCGTACCTGCACCGCGAGGACGAGCCCCTGTGGGTCACTGCCGTCCGGCAGGAGAACGAACGCCGGGCGCAGCGCCTGTTCGAACTCCCCGGCACATGGGCGTTCCCGGACGCCGGCTGAGCGGTCCGGCCTCCGCCGAGGACCGCGGGCACGGGTACGGCTCGGTGGCGTGCTCAGTGTCGGAGCAGGCCACCGAGCTGTACGGGAGCAACGTGGCCCGTCGCCGGAGCGGTCTGCGCCAGGGCGAGGCCGATGTCGACCAGCGAGGACCGGCCGAGGCGAGCGACGTCGGGGACCGGTGTCCAGACCGACTCGGCAGTTTCGCCGTTCGGCTCGGGCCTGAGCCGGCCGCCCGTGATGCGGACCTCGTAGAAGATACCGATGTTCTGCAGTTCGGGACTGCCGGGCAGGCGGCGTTCCGCAGCGGGGATCACCCGTGAGTCCACGCCCAGCAGACGTTCGACCACGGCGTCCGATCCGGTCTCCTCGGCAACCTCCCGGATCACCGCGTCGAACGGATCCTCGGCATGCTCGACCCTGCCGCCCGGAAGCGTCCACGTCTTCCTGCCGCCCGGCTCCACCGCGTGCGCGAGCAGCACGCGCCCGTTCTCGATGCACACGGCGTACGCCGCCAGTCGCAAATCCATCTGCCGAGGCTACCGACGCGGACGGCGGCCGACGCTCTCGTACAGATCGTAGGACCGGTGCGGGTTCTCCGTGCCCGTGAAGAGCCGGACGGTGGTCGCGCCGGAGGCACCTGGCGGTGCGCCCTTCAGTCCTGCGGGTCTCCGAGCACGTACAACCGGGGGAGGTTGACGACGATCGCCTCCTGCGTGCTGCGCGCGATGACGACCACGGCCTCCTCCGCCGGGTCCGGGTTCTCCTCCCGGTGCGGGACGAAGGGCGGAACGAAGATGTAGTCGCCGGGTGAGGTGCGCAGCCGTACCTCCTCCGGTCGGCCGCCCGAGTCGTCCAGGAACACGAACTCGGGGTGTCCGCTGACCACATGGATGGCGGTCTCGGACTCGCCGTGGTGATGGTCGGAGGAGGAGGTCGCGGGGGCCACGTGGGTCTGACCCATCCACAACCTCTCCGCGCCGACGGTCTTTCCGCTGACGGCGGCGAACCTGCGCATGCCTCCGGTCTGGGCGGTGTCGCCGTCCAGAGCGTCCGCACGGATGTGGTGCACCCGGCTGCGCAACGGCGCGGCCGACCGGTCCGGGGCGTGGTGGAGGTGAGGATGGAAGCCTTCACCGGGGGTCGTCAGCGGCTCGCTCATGGCAGGGACGCTAGAGCGGCGGAGAAAAGGATGTCAAGAGGTGTCCATTGCCCTTCACCTGCGGCAATGTTCCCGCAATGTGGGGGCGGAGCTCCGCGAAGCCCTTGTCGCGCAACGGTCGTCGGGCATGATGTGAGCATGCATATCTCCGCGAAGGCGGACTACGCCACGCGGGCCCTCCTGGAGCTCGCCCGTGAGCCTGGCCGTCCTCTGACCTGTGAGGCCATCGCCTCCTCGCAGGAAATCCCGTTCCGGTTCCTGAAGTCCGTCGTGGGTGAGTTGCGCAGAGCCGGCCTGGTGCGCAGCCAGCGCGGCTGCGAGGGCGGTTACTGGCTGGGCAGACCGGCCGGCGAGATCGCCCTTCTGGACATCGTGCGTGCCGTCGACGGCGAAGTGATCACCCTGCGCGGCGAGCCCCTGGCCGCGCTCGACTACCCCGGCCCGGCCGTGGGCCTGCCCGGTGTGTGGCGGCAGGTCGAGGCGGAGGCGACGGCGGTCCTGGGCGGACGCACCCTGGCTTCACTGCTGCCCGCGGGCGTGCTGGAGCGGCCGTCGGGGGTCGGCGTCTCGTGACGGGCGCACCGCAACCGCCGCCCGTGGTGGAGGTGGTGGAGTACACCGATCCGATGTGCCCCTGGGCCTGGGGTTCGGAGCCCGTCTTCCGCCACCTGCGGGCGGCCCTGGCAGGCCGGGTCCGCTGGCGGCGGTCGTACGCCATCCTCTTCGACGCCGACGACGATCCACCGCCTGACCCGGCGGCCGAGACGGCCTGGTACGCGAGCTACGTGGAGGAGATCGGCTCGCACACCCGGGCACCCCGCGCGGTCCGGCTGAGCCGGGTCGCCGCAAGCTCCTGGCCCTCATCGCTCGTGGCCAAGGCCGCGGAGCTCCAAGGTCCCGGCGTGGCCGAACGGGTGCTGCGGCGGCTGCGGGAGACCGTGTTCGTGCTCGGGGAGCCGGCGGACACCATCGCACTCGCCCTGGCCGCGACGCGGGGCGTGCCGGGTCTGGACGCGGGCCGGCTGATGTCCGACGCGGCCTCGGCCGACGTACTCGAACGGGTACGGGCCGACCGGGCGGAAGCGCGCCGCCCCGTGCCCGAAGTGCTGTCCGTGCGCGACGGATCGCCACACCCCGGTGCGGCCAAGCCGACCCCCGACGACGGGTTCCGGTACGCGCTGCCGACCCTCCTGTTCCGCTCCCCCGCCGGGTACCGGGTGGTGCCCGGTTGGCGGCCCCTGGAGGCGTACGCCGGGGCCGTCGAGGAGCTCTGCCCCGGACTGCTGGAGACCCCCGCACCTCTCCCCCCGGCGCAGGCACTGGAACGTCACCGGAGCCTGAGCGGACCGGAGGCGGAGCTGCTCGCCGAAGGGGGCCGGCCGCCGTCGGACGCGGTCCGGGTGGATACCGGGAACGGGCCGTTGTGGCTCCACCCCGAGGAGGCCGCGGTGCACCCGGCTACCGGTCCCAGGCCCTCGGCAGGGCTCTGATCTGCGGTCAGAGACCGTTCCACCGAATGAGACACCAATTGGTGTCCATTGACAGACGCCGACGGCTGCCAGCAGGATGTGCACCATGTTCACGACGCACCCCGGTGTGGTGTGCCGATACGTGGATCTTCGGCGCACCTCCAGCGCACTCTGTCGCTGATCGGCCACCGCTCCGATCCACAGGCCCCGCCTGACGCCCGCCGGCAGCACTGACTGCCCGTTGCCGCGCCGAGCCGCGCCTGTCCCCCGCACTTCCGCCTTCGCGCTCCGCCGCGCACCGTCGCGCGCCGGAACCCGCACCCCGGCCCACCCCTGAGCCCAGGCGCTCCTTCCGGAGCGCCGTCCCACGCACGGCCGGGTCTCCACCCTCCTCCCCGCCCACCCCTGGCCGAGGGCCGGCCCGCCCGCGTGCCCGAAGGCCTGCCCCGCCTCCCCTGTCCGCACGCCCGTGTGCCGGCCAGCGGTCCGGCGCGGGGGCCGAGCCGCCTCCCCTCCCCCGACCTCCCGCGCCCCGATCCGGGCCGGAACAGAGCGGGGCTGTCACAGAGAGAATGAGATGTCCCCTCGACTCACGACGCTCCGCCCCGGACACCACGTCCGGCCGGCCCGACGGGCCGGTGGCCTCCGGTCCGCGGCCCTGGGAACAGCCTTCGTCGCTCTTCTCACGCCTGCCCTGAGCGCCTGCGGCGGCGACGTCTCGGCCTCGGCCGGCAGCGCCACACTGAAGTGGGCCTCCTCCTACTTCCCCGCCCACTGGGATCCGGTGGTCTCCGGGAGCGGAGCCCAGTTCCGCGAACTCTCCCTGGTGTACGCCTCGTTGACACGGACCGACGAGACCGGCAAGGCCGTTCCCGACCTCGCCGAGAGCTGGAAGTACAACGCCGCCGGCGACCGGATCACCTTTCACGTGCGCCCCGGTCTGAAGTTCAGTGACGGTGAACCGGTCGACGCCCGCGCGGTCAAGGCCGCCGTCGAACGGGCCAAGAAGCAGAAGAACTCCGCTCTCTTCGGCGACCTGACGTCGATCAAGTCCGTGGACGCCGACGGACTGGACGCGGTTCTCCACCTCAGCCAGGTCGACTACCAGATACCGCAGCTGCTCGGCGAGCGCGTCCTGCAGATCGCCAGCCCCAAGGCGGCGAAGAACCCGGCCGCGCTGGACCAGAACCCGGTCGGAGCGGGGCCGTTCGTCGTCAAGCAGCTGGTCCCCGGCACCAAGGCGGTCCTGACGAAGAACCCCGACTACTGGGACGCGAAGAACATCCACATCGATGACGTCGAGCTGAACTCCGCCCCCGATGCCTCGACGGTCGTCTCCGGCCTGCAGACCGGTGTCTACAACTTCGCGGACCTCGATCCGAGCCAGGCGGACGCCGCCAAGAAGGCCGGGCTGGACGTCTTCTCGCAGCCGGGCTTCAACGCCTCCAACATCAGCCTCAACGTCAACAAGGCGCCGTTCGACGACGACCGGGTCGTCGACGCCGTCCGCTACGCGGTCAACCGCAAGGAGTTCGTCGACAAGCTGACCTTCGGCTACGGCGAGGTGACCAACCAGCCCTTCCCGAAGGGATACGTCGCCTACGACCCGAAGTCGGAGAACGCCTACCCCTTCGACCCGGACAAGGCCAGGCAACTGCTGGCCGAAGCGGGGCACAAGGCCGGCGACATCAAGCTCAGCCTGGTCGTACCGGCGGAGGACCCGCAGGCAGAGATCGTGCAGTCGCAGCTGGCCGCGGTGGGCATCAAGGTGACCATCAAGATCGACAAGAACTGGGCCACCCCGTTCTTCGCGAAGAACCTGACGTTCTCGCTGTACTCGACCACGGGCCGCGATTCCGCCGTCCAGACCCTCACGGCCCACTTCGGCCCCAACGGCCCGCTCAACCTCAGCACTCCGTACGAGCCGGCCGGTTTCGAGGAGGCCGTGGCCAAGGTCCGCCGGACGCCGCTCGACTCGCCGAAGTACACCGAAACCCTTCAGAAGGCGACCCGGGCCGGCCTCGGGAGCAGGGCGCTCGTCTTCACGTACTCCGCGCCGAACCTCTTCGCCAAGAGCAAGCAGATCTCCGGGCTGCCGAAGAACCCGGCGCACATCGACTGGACCGGCGTGACCGTCAACGGCACCGACTGAGCCGTCGCACTAGGCAACTGACATGCATTCGATGAAGAGAGAGGGGCAAGCCCCATGACGACGAGCGCTCCACCGGTGGCTCCTGCCCGCCGTCGCGGGCTCGCCGCGGCCCGGGCCCGGCACGCTGCGGGCCGGGTCCTGGCCGCCCTCGGCCGGTCGGTCGCGATCTTCGTACCCGTCTTCCTGGTCGCGACGTTCGTGACGTTCGCCCTGCGCTCGCTGAGCGGACTCAGCCCGGCGCGTATCCAGCTGGGCGAGGAGGCGACCCCCGAGGCGATCCACCGGATCGAGGCACAGTGGGGCCTCGACAAGCCCTTCCTGTCCCAGTACTGGGACTGGTTCACCGGTGTTCTGCACGGACAGCTCGGCACCAGCTGGGTCAACGGGGCCGACATCTCCACCCTGATCGGCCTCGGTCTGGGGGTGAGCCTGTCGGTCGCCACGTTCGCACTCATCATCGGGGTGGTCGCCGGGTTCGGCCTCGGCACCCTGGCGGCCCTCCGGCGCACCACCGTCGTCGACCGCGCGATCACGGGGTTCGTCACCGTGATCTCGGTGATGCCGGCCTTCGTCGTCGGCATCGTGCTGGTCGCGGTCCTCGCGGTCGGACTCCATCTGTTCCCGTCGGCCGGCTACATCCCGGCGGAGCAGGGCTTCGGCCGCTGGCTCGCCCACATCACCCTCCCCGCGCTCGCGCTGAGCTTCGACGTCATCGCCGACGTCGCCCGCCAGCTCCGTACGAGCCTCATCTCGGCCTACGACGAGAACTACGTGACCGGAGCGGTGGTACGGGGGCTGAGCCCCCGGCGGATCTTCTTCGGGCATGTGCTGCGCAACGGTCTGGGGCCCGCGCTCGCCACGCTCGGCCAGAAGTTCCCCGCACTGGTCGGCGCTTCCGTCGTCACGGAGTGGATCTTCGGCCTCCAGGGCTTCGGCAGATTCGCCAACGACTCCGCCCAGGCCGGTGACGTGCCAGCGGTGCAGGGGGTCCTCGTGGTGTCGATCGTGCTGGTCGTCTCCTTCAACCTGATCATCAATCTGGTGCTGGCACGCGTGATGCCGGCATCGCAGCGGGGGGTGTGACCATGGTGCGCCGCGTGCTCGCCCTCGTGTCCGGCCGGATCGCCGTCGTCATCCTCGTGGTGATCGCACTGCTTGCGGTGCTCGGACCGTGGCTCGCTCCGCAGAATCCCCTGACCACCAGCGACAACCCGCTCGCCGATGTCTCGGGCGCCCACTGGCTGGGCACGGACTACCTCGGCCGTGACGTGCTCAGCCGTCTGCTGGACGGCTCGCGCGTCAGCGTGCTCGGCTCACTGGAGGTCGCTCTCACGGCCCTGGCCGTCGGCGCCGTGCCTGGCATCCTGTCGGTCTACCTCGGCCGGGCCTTCGAGTGGTTCACCCTCCGCCTGGCCGACACGCTCGTAGCCCTGCCCTTCCTGCTGTTCGCCATCGCCGTGATCGCCCTGCTGGGCAACGGCCTCACCCAGGCGATGCTCGTCACCGGAGCACTGGTCTCACCTCTCTTCTACCGGGTGTCCCGCGCGGCGACGCTGGCCGTCGCCCGCTCCCCGTATGTGGAGGCCGCGATCATCTCCGGTGCCTCGGTCGGCTGGGTCGTAAGGCGTCACGTCTGGGTCAAGGTGCTTCCGCCGATCGCGATCGCACTCGCGCAGACCATCGGTGTCGGATTCGTCATCGTGTCGAGCCTGACGTTCCTCGGGATCGGCGTGCAGCCTCCGGCGCCCACCTGGGGCGGACTGCTCGCCTCCGACCTCGGCTACCTCAGTCACCAGCCGTGGGCGCCGCTGGCGCCCGCCCTGCTGATCATGATCACCGTCTGGGCCTGCAACCTCCTCGCCGACGCCATCCGCGACGTCTCCGGCGAGGCCGGACGGGCCCTGGTCAACAACCGCAAGGCCCGTGCCAACCGCCTCGACCGGAGCAGCCCCGTCCCCACCGGAGGTTCCCTGTGACGACCGTGTCCCAGAACATCGCTCCCGGGCAGGCCGAGCCCGCCGTCACCGCGGGCCCGCCCGGTCCGACGGCCGCGCCGGTGCTCTCGCTCCGCGACGTGCGCATCAGTGACCGCGTCGCCGACCGGGAGATCGTCCACGGAGTCACCTTCGACCTCACTCCCGGCAAGGCGGTCGGCATCGTCGGCGAGTCCGGCAGCGGCAAGACGCTCACCTGCCGGGCCGCGCTCGGCATCCTGCCCACGCACTTCGAGGTCTCCGGCGGCTCGATCGAGATCGACGGTACCGACATCGCGAACCTCACGTCCCGGCAGTGGACGGAACTGCGCGGCGCCACGATCGGCGCGGTCTTCCAGGACCCTGCCTCCTACCTCAACCCGTCGATCCGCGTGGGCGCCCAGATCGCCGAGGTGCTGCGCGCCAAGCTGGGGCTGAAGCGGCGCGAGGCACGGCACCGTGCCGTCGAACTGCTCCGGGCCGTGCGCCTGCGCGACCCGGAGCTGGTGTACGGCCAGTACACCTACGAACTGTCGGGGGGCATGCTCCAGCGCGTGCTGATCGCGGCGGCCATCGCCGTCGAACCGCGCACCCTCATCGCCGACGAGGCCACCACGGCCCTCGACGTCACCGTCCAGGCCGAGATCCTCGATCTGCTCGCCGAGCTGCGGGAGCGGACCGGACTGGCGCTCGTGGTCGTCTCCCACGACCTGGCCGTCGTCGCCCAGCTGTGCGACGAGGTCCTCGTGATGAAGCAGGGCGACGTGGTGGAGCACGGCCCGACACGGGCGGTGCTCCACGATCCGCAGCACGAGTACACCCGGCTGCTCATCGCCGAGCACGACCAGTACGGCCTGGAGAAGTTCCTCGCCCCGAAGGAGGCGTCGTGACCACCGAGTTCACGGAAGCGGAAGCGGAAGCAGAAGCGGAGACGGCGTCGGCGTCGGCGTCGGCGGGTCGTGCTGGAGACGCCGGGCCGGTGCTCGACGTCAGCGGGCTGGAGGTGCGCTACGGGCGGGGCCGCCGGCGCCGCCGCGCCCTGCACGGAGTCTCGCTGAGCGTCGCACCCGGCGAGACCGTGGGTCTCATCGGCGAGACGGGATCGGGCAAGTCCACCCTCGCCCGCGCCGTTCTGGGCCTGGTGCCGGCCTCGGCCGGATCGGTGCTCATCGACGGCGAGGACGTGAGCGCCTTCGGCCGCCGTCAGTGGCGCACCCTGCGTCGCCGCGGTGTCGTCCAGTACGTCTTCCAGGATCCGCTGCGCAGCCTCGACCCGGATCTCACCGTCGAGGACTCCCTGACCGAACCCCTGCTCGTGCAGGGCGTCACGCGCAAGGAGGCGACCGCGCGGGCCCGGTCGTTCCTGGACCGCGTCCACCTCTCCGGAGAACTGTTCGAGCGGCTGCCCGGCGAGCTCTCCGGTGGTCAGCGCCAACGTGTCGCCGTGGCCAGGGCGTTGGTCACCGAGCCCCGGCTGGTCATCCTCGACGAACCGGTCAGCGCGCTGGACTCCGCCAACCGCGTCAAGGTCCTGGAGATCCTCAAGGAGCTACGAGCCACCGGTGTGGCCCTCGTCCTCATCTCCCACGACCTCGGGTCCGTGGCGGGGACCGCCGATCGCATCGCGGTGCTCTACCGGGGCGAACTCGTCGAGGTCGGTGCCTCCCCGGACGTCATCAACCACCCCCGGCACGCCTACACCCGGCTGCTCGTCAGCTCGGCGCCGACCCTGCGCACGGGCGCGGCAGACCGGTCCGAGCGCGAGGCCCTGCGCGCCCTGCTCAACGCCTGAGCACGGCGGTATCAGCTACGCCCCGGCCCCGAACAACTCCGCAAACCTCCCGAGAGGAACAGCCATGTCCCGAACCATCCATCTCGCACTGCACCCCTACGGCGTCGGAGGCCCCGGACAGCACGGTCTGTGGAAGGACCCGCGCGTCGCCAAGAACGCCAGCATCGACATCAACTACTACATCCAGCAGGCCCAGGCGGCCGAACACGCGCTCTTCGACGCGCTCTTCATCGTCGACAGCCAGTTCATCAACAGCACCTACCCGTCGCACTACCTCAACCGGCTGGAGCCCCTCACGCTCCTGTCCGCGGTGGCCACCCACACCAAGCACATAGGCCTGGTCGGCACGGCGAGCTCGACGTACAACTCGCCCTTCAACCTCGCCCGCCGCTTCGCCTCCCTGGACCACATCAGCGGCGGGCGCGCCGGATGGAACGTGGTGACCAGCTTCGACACCGGCACCTCCAAGAACTACGGGCTGGACGAGCACCTGGACTACGCGACGCGGTACGGCCGGGCGCTGGAGTTCGTCGAGGTCGCCCGGGGCCTGTGGGACTCCTACGAGGACGACGCCTTCCCGGCCGACGTGGAGCGCGACGTCTTCCTCGACCCGGCCCGGCTGCACGCGCTCGACCACGCCGGGGAGCACTTCAAGGTCGCCGGCCCCCTCAACCTCTCCCGTTCGCCGCAGGGCCAGCCGGTCATCTTCCAGGCCGGTGTCTCGCCCGAGGGGCGCGATCTCGCCGCGCGGGTGGCCGAGGGCATCTACGCCCCGGGCGGTTCCCTGGAACAGGCCCAGGAGTACTACGCCGACATCAAGCGGCGCACAGCGGCCTACGGCCGCGACCCCGAGCACATCAAGGTGTTCATCCACGGCGGCCCGATCGTCGGCGCGACCGACAAGGATGCCAGGGACCGCGAGCGGGAGATCTTCGAGGAGGACAACGACTTCGACAGCAACCTCGCGCTCCTGGGGCGCTCCTTCGGGGCGTACGACTTCGCGGGCCATGACCTGGACGCGCCCTTCCCGGACGTCTCCCACCTCGCGGAGAAGGGCGGCCGAACGGGCGCCGCGAAGATCATCGAGCGCGCCCGCGCGGAGAACCTGACGCTTCGCCAGGTCGCGGAGTCGGTCAACGCGTTCCGCCGCTCGCCGTTCGTCGGCGCCCCGGAGACGGTCGCCGACACCATCGAGCAGTGGTTCGACGCGGGCACCTTCGACGGCATCAACCTCGCCTTCCGGAACAACGACGACCTCGGTCTCTTCGTCGACGGCGTGGTTCCGCTCCTGCAGAAGCGCGGTCTGTTCCGCACGGAGTACGAGGCCGACACCCTGCGCGGCAATCTCGGCCTGCCCTTCGCCGCCAACCGGCACACGCTCCGGCGCGAGCTCGTACGCGACTGAGTCCGCCGAGCCCTGAGCTCCGGGCCGCCCCACGGCACTGCTGCGGACGGCTGTTGATCACCGCCCGATCGCTGAAAGGCATTCACCTCATGACCGACGGGACACCGCGCTTCAGACTCGGCTTCCTCACCCACGTCCAGGGCAGGGGCGACGACCTGGCCCGGACGTACCGCAACGCCCAGGAACTCTTCGTCGCCGCCGACGAACTCGGCTTCGACGTCGGCTGGGTCGCCCAGCACCACGTCACCCGGGGCGGAGGCGGCCTGTCCTCGCCGTGGCCCTTCCTGGCACACGCCGCTGCACGGACCAGCCGGATCCGGCTCGGCACCGCCATCACGATCCTCCCGCTGGAGGACCCGGTGCGTCTCGCCGAGGACGTCGCCACCGTCGATCTGCTCAGCGGCGGACGCGTCGAGATCGGTGTCGGCAGTGGAGCGGCCGCCCCCGAGTACGCCGCCCTCGGCAAGGACTTCGCCCGCAGGCGTGAGCTGACCACCGAGAACCTCCAGGTGCTGCGGGCGGCCCTGGCCAACGAGGAAGTGGGTGCGCCCGGCTTCCGTATCCAGCCGGCCGCCGACGACTTCGGCGACCGGATCTGGCAGGGCGTCTTCAGCGAAAGCGGTGCGGCGTACGCGGCGGCCGGGGGCTCGAACCTGCTCCTCAACCGGGCGGCCTACGGTTTCGAGGCGCCCACGGACGAGGTACAGCGCCCCTGGGCCGACGCCTTCCTCGCCGCCTGGGACCAGCCTCGCCGGCCTCGGATCGGCCTTTCCCGGTTCGTCTTCCCCGCCAAGGACAAGCGCACGGCACTCCGCCTGATCGGTGACGACGTCCACCGGGCCGCCCTGCGCATGGCCGAGAGTGGGTCCTTTCCCAAGGGGCTGGGCGTGGACGAGGCGCTGCGGCGCTTCCACGCCTTCCACGGCGCCCCCGAGGAGATCGTCGCCGCCCTCCGGCAGGAGAAGGTCCTGCCGGTCGCGACGGATCTGATCACCCAGTTCAACCCCGCGGTCCCCGACCACGACGCCGCCGTCCGGGCCCTCGAACTCATCGCCACCGAGGTGGCACCGGCCCTCGGCTGGAAGCCCGCGACCACCGTCACCCGGTCCGCGGCCGAACCAGCCACCGAACCCGCAGGAGTCTGAAATGCCCGAGTACAGCGACCACTTCGGCCCGGAGGGCCTCCGTGTCCGCGGCACCGTCCTCGTGGTGCCCGGCCGGGGCGAGACCCGGGCGGCCTATGCCCGGTTCGGTCGGCGTCTGGCCGCCGACGCCTACCGGGTCCGGGTCATCGAACCGCCGGAGATCGACGCCGACGACGTGAGCGGCTCGCTGACCGGATTCGGTGCCCGGCTCGTCGAGGCGCTCGAAGGGACGGCGGCACAGGACGGTGTCGTCCAGCCCGTCGTGTTCGTCGGCGCCGACACCGGCGCGGCCGCGGTGGCCGCGCTCCTCGGCCGGGAGGAGACTCCTGCCGCCCGGCGGCCGGACGCCGTCGTTCTCGCCGGGCTCCCGGGGCACACGGCCGGCGGGGCCGGCACCTGGGACGAGGAACTCGACGTACGCACCTTCTGTCCCGCGCACCGGGTCGCACTCACCGAGGATGCCGGGGTGCGGCGGGGCTCCCTCCAGGACGTGGTGCCCGACGCCCTGCTCACGGCCGCGTACGGCGGCGACGTGGGTGTCCCGGCGCTGGTCCTCGTGGGCGACGCCGATCCGCTCGCCGACCGGGATGCCGTGTCCCGTACCGCGAAGTCCCTTTCCCGGGCCCGCCTCTCGGTGGTCCGGGATGCCCATCACGATGTGCTCAACGACCTCCAGCACCGCTCGGTGGCGGCCGAGGTCATCACCTTCCTGGAGACACTGCGCAACGAGCTGACCCCCGTGATCGCGGTGGAGTCCAGTGCGTGGTGAGCGCCGCCGTCCGGCCGCACCGTCCCGAGCCGCGTCCCGCCAAAACCGTCGTCCGGCCCGTCCGAACCACCGACCCGAAAGGTGCCCGCATGGCCACCGTCCTGTCCGTCTCCGGAAGTCCCTCCTCGACCTCCCGTACCGCGCGGCTCCTGCGTGACCTGGACCAGCGGCTGAGGGACCAGGGGCACGAGGTGACCTCGCTGGAGGTCCGCACCCTGCCCGCGGACGCCCTCCTGGGCGCGCAGTTCGGCCATCCGGCGATCGTCGCGGCCACCGAACTGTTCGAGCGGGCGGACGGGGTGGTGATCGGCACCCCGGTCTACAAGGCCGCCTACTCCGGGCTCCTGAAGTCGCTGCTCGACCTGCTCCCCCAGTACGCGCTGACCGGCAAGACCGTGCTGCCGCTGGCCACCGGCGGCAGCCTGGCCCACGTCCTGGCGATCGACTACGCGCTGCGCCCGGTGCTGAGCTCCATGGGCGCCGCGCACATAGTGCCCGGGTGGTTCACGCTCGACAAGGACATCACCGTCGGCCATGACGGTGCGCTGACCGTCGCCCCGGGCTCCGCCGAGGCGCTGGCCGAGGTCACCGACCGCTTCTCCGCCGCGCTGGAAGCCCGTACGGCGCTCCTGGCAGCGGCGGAGTGAGCGGACGCGCGCCGCGATCAGCGGGCGGCAGGGACCGTGGCGGTCCCGACCGTCTCGCCCGCAGCGGCGGGCGGTGACCCGTCGCGGCGGGCCCGGAGGCCGAATGAGCCGATGACCGCCGCGGCGACGGCCGTCGCGAACGGGACGAGCAGGGCGGCCCGGTATCCGTCCAGCACGGCGGCGGGTGTGTCCCCCCGGGTGGCGGCGACGCAGGCGGCGGTGACGGCCGACAGCCCAACGGCCGCACCGAACTGGAAGGCGGTGTAGAGGAGACCGCCCGCGAGCCCCTGTTCCTCGTCGGCGACCCCGTCCGTGGCCACGATGGTGAGCGGGCCGTACGACAGGGCGAAGCAGAGCCCGAGGATGAGGAAGCTCGGGACCATCGCCGCGTAACTCCAGTCCGCTCCCAGCGGGAGGAACAGTCCGTAGGACAGCACACCGAGTACGAGACCGCCGAGGATCACCCTCGCGTTGCCGAAGCGGGCGACGAGCCGTGGGGTGAGGATCGGGGAGAGAACGGCGTCGATCCCCATGACCAGCATCGCGAAGCTCGTCCGGAGCGTTGTCCAGCCGCGCAGTTCCTGGAGGTAGAGCACCACCAGGAACTGGAATCCGAAGAATCCGGCCGCGAACAGGATCGCCACGAGATTGGCCCGCAGCAGGACGCCGCTGCGGAAGATGCCCAGGCGCACCAGGGGTTCGGCCGCACGGCGTTCGACGAGGAGGAAGATGCCGAGGAGTCCCAGGCCGGCGAGGATCGTGGCCAGGCTGAGGACGATCCCGGTGTGCGCCGCGCGTTCGACTCCCAGCACGATCAGTACGAGGGCGGCGGTGACGGTGAGCGCCCCGGCCGCGTCGAGGCGTTTGCCCGACCGGTCGGGACGCCCCGACCGGGGAACGAGGACGACAGCGGCGACCAGGATGGCGAAGGACAGCACCACCGGGGCGAAGAAGACCCACCGCCAGCCGATCCCGGTGAGGAGCCCGCCCGCCACCAGCCCGATCGTGAACCCACCGGCAGCAGTGCCCGAGTAGATCAGCAGCGCCTTGTTCCGCTGCGGTCCCTCGGCGAATCCGGTGGTGATGACGGACAGACCGGCCGGTGTCATGAAGGCGGCGGCGACGCCCGTGACGAACCTGGCCAGGATCAGCATCCACCCTTCGGTGGCGAGGCCGCCCAGCCCGGAGAAGAGCAGGAACACTGCGAGCCAGCCGAGGAACATCCGACGGCGGCCGAACAGGTCGGCCGCCCGTCCGCCCAGCAGCATGAAGCCGCCGTAGCCGAGGACGTAGGCGCTCATGACCCACTGCAACTCGCCTGTGGACAGGCCGAGATCGGCACGGATCGACGGCAGTGCCACATTGAGCATGGCCACGTCCACGCCTTCGAGGAAGATGGCGCCGCACAGGACGAGCAGGATGCCCCACTTTCGCGCGTCCATATCCTCTGCGGCGCTCAGGGAACTCATGACGATGGACTCCTTCCGGAGTACGAGGCGGTTTCGGTGCCTCCAGCCTTCGCCACGCCGTATCGGGGAACAACAGCGATGATCGCAACGGTTGTTCAGCCAGGCTTACCGATCCCCGGTCCCTCCCCACACCCTGGAGACGCACGTGGACCAGAACGAACTCCGTTCCTTTCTCGTCCTCGCCGAGGAGCTGCACTTCGGCCGTACGGCGGACCGAATGCACCTGTCCCGTGCCCGGGTGAGCCAGCTCATCCAGCGGCTGGAACGGCGGGTCGGAGCACCGCTGTTCACGCGTACCAGCCGTCGGGTGGCCCTCACCGAACTGGGCGTACGCCTCCGCGACGACCTCGAACCGCACTACGTGGGCCTTCAGGAGGCGCTGGCCCGGGCGGTCTCCGCGGGGCGCGCCATCGGGGGGACGCTGTTCGTCGGCTTCTCCACGCCCCTGGCGGGAGAGATGGTGATGCGGACGGCCGAGCGGCTGCGCGCCGGACATCCCGAACTCGCCGTGGAGGTGTGCGAGGTGCCGCTCTGCGACCCGTACGGGATGCTGCGCAGAGGGGAGTACGACCTCCAGCTGGCGGACTTCCCCGCACGCGAGGCCGATCTGACGCGGGGTCCCACGCTGCTCACCGAAAGCAGGGTGCTGGCCGTCGCGTCCGGGCATCCGCTGGCCGGGCGGGGGCCGGTGACGCTGGAGGAGCTGGCCGGTGTGCCGTTGCTGGCCGTCGAGGGAAGCGTTCCGGAGTACTGGAAGGAGCACCAGCGGCCGACGCACACGCCCGGCGGCCTTCCGATCGAGCGGGGGCCGGCCGTGACCAACATCCAGGAGGCGCTGGCGCTGGTCGCCGGTGGCCAGGGGGCGCTGTTGGCGGGAGCCCATATGCCGCTGTACCACGGTCGTCCTGGCGTCGCGTACGTACCGGTCGAGGGTGACGAACCCCTCGGATACGGCCTGATGTGGCGGTCCGGCGGCAGCAGCCGGGCGATCGAGTTGTTCGCGCGCCACGCGCACGAGGTGGCGCGGGCCATGGCACCGGCCGGGAGGGACTCCCAGCCGCTCGGAGCCGGCCTGCTCCCTTGACGGGAACTGCGCGTCGCTGTCACCGGTCCGTGGGCACGGTTCCCGGCCGCCGCCACCGCTTCGCACCGGTCGGCGGCCGGACCCGGACCATCGGCGGTCGGCCTCAGGCCGAGAGCGGCATCGCGACCGTCACAGCGGCCAGCAGTCCGATGTAGGCCCAGGCGTGGGTGCGGTCGGGGATGCGTGGCGGGCGCCGCCGCAGTACCGCGATCATCGGGAGCGCGCCGAGGAGCAGGGCCGACGCGGTACGCAGGTCGACGAGACCGACCAGGTGCACGTGCGTGTCCGCGGCGGCGGGCACCGAGCCGCCTGCCAGGGACACGGCGGTGGCCGGAAGGGCGATGGCGAGGGTGAGGGGGTTGGCCAGCGCGGTCGCCACCCGCATCGAGTGCCCGGCCCGCCGCATGGCGGGGACGGTCATGACGCTGCCACCCACGCCGAGGAAGGCGGCGACCGCCCCGACCGGTGCGCCGAGGAGGGCGGGCAGCGGACGCGGAGCGTCGGAGGCGGCATCGACCCGGGTGGGCGGCCGCAGGAATCCGGGGCGCAGGAGCAGGTCGGCGATGGTGAGTGCCACGTACGCGATGAAGGCCCAGCGGGCCGGTCCGGCCGGGGCCAGCCGGGTAGCGAGGGCTCCGGCCGAGGCGCCCGCCGCCAACAGGACGAGCAGGGTGCCGCTGCCGCGGAGCTCGTGCAGGACCCGCCTCGGTGTGACGGCGGTGGCGAAGCCCGCGTTCACCACCATCACCAGGGCCGAGGTGGCCGTCGCCACCCGCATCGCGTCCCCGCCGAGTGCGGCATCCGCCCACACCACGACCGGCACCGCCACGAATCCGCCGCCGAACCCGAACAACACCGTCGTCAGCCCGGTGAGGAGACCGATCCCGACCAATGCCACCACATCCATGGGCTCCACTCCACCAGCCCGGACGGCGTGCTCGCATGCGATGCCCGGCAGCATTCCTTCGCGTCTCGGCCAGTACGGTGGAGGGGTGAAGAACGTGCCCCTCGCCGATGTCGACCACGTCGACATCGCCGTCCTGCCGATCGGCACCGACTACCCTCCCGGCCACGTACTGGACTGGCACGAGCACCGGCGGGCGCAGTTCCTCTACGGCGCCACCGGCGTCATGATCGTCGACACCGCCGAGGGCAGCTGGACCGTGCCGCCGGAGCGGGCCGTGCTGATTCCGGCCGCCACCCGGCATCGGGTGCGCATGCTGGGGGTGAGCACCAGGAGTCTGTACATCGAGCCGGAGGCCGTCCCCTGGTGGCCCGTGGCCTGCACGGTCGTCGACGTCTCCGGGCTGCTGCGCGAGTTGCTCCTGACCGCTGTCGAGTTCGGGGCCGACTACAGCCTTTCCGGGCGGGAGGGAGCTGTGGCCGCGCTCCTGCTGTACGAGATCGCCGAGCGCGCCCCGCTCCCGTTCCACGTCGGGATTCCCGCCTCCGCCGAGCTCGCGAGCCTCTGCCGCGCGTATCTGGCCGCCCCGGACGCCCGTGTCACCAACGCCGAGTGGGCGGCCGGAACAGCCATGAGCGAACGGGCCTTCACTCGTCTCTTCCGCGCCGAGACCGGCGACAGCCCAGCCGTCTGGCGCGCCCGCGCCCGCCTGCTCGCGGCCGTCCCGATGCTGCGGACGGCGTCGGTGAGCGAGGTCGGCGGCCGTCTCGGGTACGCATCCCCCGCCTCGTTCACCGCCGCCTTCACGCGCACCTTCGGACTGCCCCCGTCCCGCTTCGCCGCGAACCGACGGGGTGCCGGCCGCGGCCACTGACAGGACCGGGTCACGCCCCGGTCAGCCGCCGGACGGCCGCGAGTACGTGCGCGGCTCCGTCCTCGGCCGCCATGTGCCGGGCCGCTCCCGCCGCGGCACGCGCGTACATCCGCTGCTCGACGACGCGACCGAGTGAGTCGGCGAGCCGCTCGGCGGTGAGGGAACGGAAGGGGATCGGTTCGGATGCCGCCCCCAGCGCGGCGAGCCGGGCCGCCCAGAACGGCTGGTCGGCGGTCACCGGCACGGTGACCGCGGGCACCCCCGCGCGCAGGGCGGCGGCCGACGTCCCGGCCCCGGCATGGTGGACCACCGCGGCCAGCCGGGGGAAGAGCAGGGCGTGCGGGACGTCCCCCACCGTGAGCACGTCGTCGTCATCGGCCACCAGCCCCGCGCTCCCGGCCTGGAGGATGCCGCGCAGCCCCGCGCGGCGCAGGGCGCGCACGGCGATCGCGCTCAGCCGCTCCCCGTCACCGCCCGCCATGCTTCCGAAACCGACGAGCACCGGCCTGGGGCCGGCTCGCAGGAAGTCCTCCAGGTCCTGGGGCAGCCGTTGGGCGGCATCGGAATGGGGCCACCAGTTACCCACGACCTCCAGGCCGGTACGCCAGTCGGCGGGGCGGGGCACCAGCGCCGTACTGAAGCCGTGCAGGACGGGCCAGCCGGCCCCGTCGCGCCGCCGGCGCGTCGCGGAGGCGGTGGCCGGGGGCAGTTGGAGGCGCTGTCGCAGATCCAGGACCGCCTGCGCGTAGACGCGGTCGGCCATCCGGAGGGCGAAGCGTCCGCCTGCCCGGTTGGCGAGGCGGCCCAGCGAGCGGGAGCCCGTGACGACGGCCGGGAAGTCGCCGGTCGGTGCGGTGGGCTGAAGGTACACCCCGAGGCTCGGTGTTCCCGTGGCCTCGGCAAGGTGCCAGCCGAGTGGGGCGGTGGTGGTCGACAGGAGGAGCAGATCCGTCCCACCGGCCACCGCGTCGGCGAAGCCCCGGCCCAGTTCGGTGACGAAGGCGGCGGCGGTGCGCATCAGTTCACGCCTGTCCGTGACACCGCCGCTCGTCCGTGTGCCCGCTGGGAGGCTACGGAACTCCAGCCCGGCCGCGCGCACGAGGGGAGCGAAGGTCTCGTTGGTGGCGAGGGCCACGTCGTACCCCGCCCGGCGCAGTTCGGCGCCCAGGCCCGTGTACGGGGCGACGTCTCCGCGCGATCCGGCCGCGGCGATCAGGATTCGCATCGCTCCTCCTCGGAGCCGGTGCGGCCGCCGGGGTGGCGGGCCGCGTTGGCGTGAACCGCCTTGCACACGTACGCGGCAAGTCCCTGACGCTGCTGCGAGGGCGGTACCACCAGGGCGAAGGCGCGGGGGTCGGCGACGAAGTCGTCGGCGATGCGCCGGTGCATGTCGGGCGGGCAGGAGGTGAACCAACGCGAGATGTGCAGACGGTGTTCCTCCGCGAGGTCCATGGCCCGCTCGCCGTCGCTCGGTTCCCCCTCGTCGAAGGCCTCGAACAGCTCCGCGCGCCACGCGCCGGCCTCGCCCATGAGCTGCCGCCAGTCCTCCTTGGTGTGGGCGGCGGCGCTCGACATCGCCTCGCGGCTCCCCCGCGAGTGCGTCCACTTCAGCTCGGCCTCGGTGGCGTAGCTGAGGTCGAAGGCGATCTCACCGAAGACCTCGAACCGCTCCTCGGGGGTCAGGGACACTCCGGTCTGCTGGACCTCGATGGCCCGCTCCGCCACCTCGGCGAGCTGCTGCAGCCTGGCGATCTCGGCGCCCAGCTGCCTTTGTCTGGACCTCAATTGCTCCAGGGCGTTCGCCTGGGGATCTGCGAGTATCGCGGCGATCTCTTCGAGGGAGAAGCCGAGCTCGCGGTAGAAGAGGATCTGCTGGAGGCGCGCCAGATCGGCATCGCTGTAGAACCTGTAGCCGGCGGGGCTGCGGCCGCTCGGCGAGAGCAGCCCCGCCTTGTCGTAGTGGTGCAGCGTTCGCACCGTCACCCCCGCGAGTGCCGCGACCTGTCCCACTGAGTAACTCATCCACCAGCCCTTTCGTCAGCACACAGCCTCGGGCCTGACGTAAGGGGAGGGTCAAGCCGGCTCCCGCCGGCGTGGGACCGTCAGCCCGGGGTGAACCGGTAGACCATCGATTCCCTTCGCCGGAATCCCGCTCGTTCGTAGAGCCGGTTGGCCGCCTCGCGCGAGGGACGCGACGTCAGGTCGACGGTGCGCGCTCCGGCGTCGGCCGCCAGACGCAGGGCCCTGTCGATCAGCACTCCGCCGACACCGTGCCCGCGGGCCCCGGCATCGACCACCACGTCCTCGATGTGGGCCCGTGAGCCGGAGGGCAGGGGCGACACGACCAACGTCAGTGTCCCGACGATCGTCCCTTCGATCCGGGCCACCAGCAGGGTGTTGGTGGCGCAGCCCGTCAGCCTTCCCACGGCCGCGCGGTCCAGGGGCTCGGCAGTGGACGACAGCTGCGGAAGGAGGCGGGCGAACGCCTCCACCAGCTCATCGGTCGCCTCGCGAACGATCTCGGTCTCCACGCTCATGCTCCGGAATCTATCGAACTCCACGAGCTGTCGGCCAAGGAACCGCTGACCGGGGCCGGAGGATCGATCCGGTGCCGCTCGACGCTGCCCGGGGCCTGTTCTCGATGTCGTCCGCCCGGCCGGGCGGACGACACCACTTTCAGGACGGGCCCCGGCTGTCGTGCGACAGCTCGGCGATGGTCCGCTCCAGCCAGTCGCGGTCGGCCTTGCTGGCCGCGTGGGCGAGTTGCAGCATGCCGCGGCGGAAGGGGTCCGTCACGTCGCGGACGCGCAGCGGGCGGCCGTCCTCGTAGAAGTAGCTGCCCGGCTCGTCCATGAAGGCGAGGCGGCGACGCAGTACGCGGGCCTGGTCGGCGGGGTCCGGCAGCCGGCCGAGGAAGGCGAGCAGGACGAAGAAGGAGTTGCGGTCGGTGATCTCGGTCTCGGCCGGCTCGCGCAGACGGCGCATGAGTTCGGCACGGCCCGATTCGGTGAGGGTGAGGACCTGGCGGGGCGTGGCCCGTTCGCCGGGCTCCGTGTGGCGGGTGAGGTGCCCGGCGGCTTCCAGTCGCTTGATGGCCGGGTAGAGGGCGCCGTCACTCACCGGGCGCACATGGCCGCTGAGTCCGGAGATGCGGGCACGCAGGTCGTACGCATGCAGAGGTTCCTCGTTGAGGAATCCGAGGATGCAGAGGGTGAGCACCGAGCCTCCGGGGTGCGTACTTCACGGTCGTCCTACCCGCCCAGGGTAGCCGCCCCATCGAGTTTTGACTCTAATAGAGATACCTCTGTTAGAGTCAAATATATGAAGACCGTGACCACGCAGCACTTCCGCACCCCGGACGGCATACGGCTCGCCTATCTCGACACGGGCGGCCCGGGCCGTCCCGTCCTGGCACTGCACGGCTCCTACGGGCGTGGCCGTTCCATGCTCGGGCTCGCCGGCCACCTCGGCCCCGAGTACCGGCTCATCGCGCTCGACCAGCGCGGACACGGCCTCTCCGACCATCCCGACGACTACGGGCGCGACGGCTTCGTCGCCGACGCGGCGGCGCTCGTCGGACACCTGGGACTGGGCCCCGTCGCGGTCGTCGGACACTCGCTGGGCGGCATCAACGCCTACCAACTGGCCGCGAGACGACCGGAACTGGTCTCGGCCGTGGTCGTGGTGGACTTTCCGGCGGAGTACCGGGTACCGACCGGCGAGGACCGGCTGGCCGCGTTGCCGACCCACTTCCCGAGCATGCGCGCGATGCTGGACGCGCTCGCGTTCGTGGACGAGCCCCGGCACTTCACGGAGAGCGCCGTGGAGGAGCCGGAGGGCTGGCGCTTCCTGTGGCGGGCGGACGAGGTCCACGCCGCCAAGGCCGCTCTCCGCGGCGACTGGTGGGGCGATTTCACGGCCGCCGAACAGCCACTGATGGTGGTACGGGGCGGGCGCAGCACGGTCGTCCCGCCCCGGCACGCGGAGGAGATGGTCCGGCTCCGGCCCGGCACGCGGGTCGTGACGATCGACGGCCACCACGACTTCTACATCACGCACCAGGCGGAACTGGGCGTGACGGTGAGGGCCTTCCTGGACCGTCCGTCCCCGTAGACGGCGCCACGGCTTTCCCCCGCCGCCGAGTGGCCGGGCGTGCGGGGCACAGGTCCGGTCAGCCGGGATCGCGCACGCGGGAGAGCCCGGCGCCCGTGTCGTCTCCGGCGTGCCGCGCCACCGCCGCGGGCTTCGGTGCGGTGGGTTCGGGCAGGGCGCGGAACAACAGCCAGCTCAGCGCGGGCATCACGATCAGGGGTGACAGGGCGGTGCGCAGGGAGGTCGCGTCGGCGACGCTGCCGATGAGGGGGCTGACCAGGCCGCCGATGCTGACGGTCAGCCCCAGGGTGATCCCGCTCGCCGTGCCGACGCGTGTGGGCAGGTAGTCCTGGCCGAGCGTGACCTGGAGCGAGAAGGGGATGTACAGGCCGACGGAGGTCAGCATCACGCATACGTAGATCGCCGGGCCGGGCACGAACACGATTCCCGCGACGGCGGCGACGGTGACGAGGTACGACCGGCGGGCGACCACGACCCGGTCCCAGCGGTTGGCCAGGCCGCCGCCCAGCACGGAGCCGACCGCGCCACCGAGATAGAGCACGAACAGCGCCGCCGTGCCCTCCGCCGTACCGCCTCCCAGCCGCTGCTGGACGTAGAGCGAGATGAAGGTGCTCAGGCCGACGAAGGCGACGGACCGGCAGACCACTGCCAGCGACAGCTTCACGAACGAGGCCCTGTCGTCGGCGCCCGCGCCGGCCGCCGCGCCCGGTCCGCCTAGTACGGTCTTCCGCATCGCACGCAGCACCGGCAGGCACAGCACACTGCCGACGAGAGCCGGCACGACGAACAGCGGGGCCAGGCGCAGCCCTCCGGACGCGACGACCGTGGTGACCATGAGAGGCGCCGCCGCGAAGCCGAGGTTGCCCCCGAGCGAGAACCAGCCCATCGCCGTGTGGCTTCCCCCGCTGACCAGCCGCGCTACACGGGCGGACTCGGGATGGTAGGCGGCGACACCGACGCCCGACACCGCCACGAACGTCAGCGTCAGGGCGTAGGAACCGCTCATGCAGCTCAGGGCGATGCCCACACCCCCGAGGATCGTGCTCACGGGCAGGAGCCAGGGCATCGCCCAGCGGTCGGTGAGCACGCCGAACAGTGGCTGGGCGACCGAGGAGAGCAGGGAGGCGGCGAGTACGACGCCCGATACCGCGGCATAGCCGTAGGCACGCTCGGCGACGAAGAACGGAACGAGGGAGGCGACGGCGCCCTGGTAGATGTCCACGCAGGCATGACCGACCGACAACATGATGATGGTCTTGTTCCTTGGCACATCGCCATGTTCATCGCCGGCCCCCGTGTCGTGCTTCCGATATGCTGCCAACCAATGACGGAAATCCGCCACGAGCCGGTAGCGCCGACCCGCACCCAGTGGATGGCGCCCGGAGCGGCCATCGACGCCCACCGTCACGACGACCACCAGATCGTCTACGCGGGCCGTGGAGTGCTGGCCGTGACGACGAGCACGGGTTCGTGGATCGCGCCGGGCACTCGTGCCATCTGGGTACCGGCCGGCACCGTCCACGCCCATCAGGCGCACGGCGAAATCGATCTGCACCTGGTCGGTCTCCCGGCGAGCGACAACCCACTCGGCCTGGACGGGCCGACCGTGCTGACGGTCGGCCCCCTCCTGCGTGAACTGATCCTCGCCCACACGCGCACCCCGTACGACGGGAGCCCCGAACGCGGGCGGCTGCGGGCCGTGTTGCTCGATCAGCTGCGGTCGTCGGACCAGGAGCCCCTGCACCTGCCCGCCCCGGTCGCCCCTCAGCTGAAGGCCGTCTGCGCGATCCTGCGTCAGGATCCCGCCGACGGGCGCACCCTGGCCGCCCTGGGCAGGGAGGTCGGGGCGAGCGCCCGCACCCTGTCCCGGCTCTTCAAGGCCGATCTCGGCATGACCTTTCCGCAGTGGCGCACCCAACTGCGCCTGCACCACGCCCTGGTGCTGCTGGCCGAGAACAACCAGGTGACCACCGTGGCCCATAGGTGCGGCTGGTCGTCCGCCAGTGCGTTCATCGATGTCTTCCGTCGCGCCTTCGGGCACACTCCGGGATCGCACCAGCCGCGCTGAGTACCGGCCCAACGGCCTCCGGGTTCGCCTACGAGGGCGACGGCGCGCGGCGGACGACGAGGGACAGCAGGGCGGCCACGGCGCAAAGGGCTCCGAGCGCCACCCAGACCGTGTCGTAGCTGCCGAGGGCGTCCCTGGCGACGCCGCCGAGGAAGGCGACGAGGGCCGCCCCGATCTGGTGGGCTGCGTTGAGCCAGCCGAAGACGATGGCGCTCTCGTCACCGTAGAACTCCCGGCACAGGGCGAGCACGGGAGGGATCGTCGCCAGGTCCAGCAGGCCGAAGAGCACGACGAAGGCGATCATCGACGGCCGGACGGTGGCGGCCATCGTCATCGGGAGGAGCAGCAGGAGCACACCCCGCAGGGCGAAGCAGCCCGCGAGGAGTCGGCGCGCGTCCCGGCGGTCGGTCAGCCACCCCGAGAGGACGGTGCCCGCGACGTTGCAGACGCCGATGGCCGCGAGCAGACCGGACGCGGTGGTGGCGGGCATGCCGTGGTCGTGCGCGGCGGGGGTGAAGTGCGTCCACATGATGCCGTTGGTGGAGGCTCCGCAGACGGCGAAGGCGGAAGCGAGCAGCCAGAACGGCCCGGTCGCGGCGCTGTCGCGCAGTACGCGCAGGGTTCGGCCCGCAGCACCCCGGGCCGGCGGCGGCTTGGGGACGAAGGTGTCGCAGCCGTAGGGTCTGCGGCCGATGTCCGCCGGGTGATCACGCAGGACGAACCGGACGAGGGGCACCGTCGCGAGGGCGGCGAGCGCCAGGGTGACCAGCGAGGGACGCCATTGGTAGCGCTCGATGATCCGCGAGAGTACGGGGAGGAACACCATCTGCCCGAAGACGCTGCCCGCGGCGAGGACGCCGGTGACCAGGCCCTTCCTGCTGGTGAACCAGCGGTTGGTGACGGTCGCCCCGAAGGCCATGGCTGTCGAGCCCGTACCGAGACCGACGAGCAGGCCCCAGTACAGGGTGAGTTGCCACGCGGCGGTCATGACCGTGGTGAGCAGGGCGCCGCCCGCGACGGTCGCGAGGGCGGCCAAGACGATCCGGCGGACACCGAAGCGGTCCATGAGCGCTGCGGCGAAGGGCGCGGTCAGGCCGTAGAGGACCATGTTCACCGAGGTCGCGAAGCCGATGGAGCCGCGCGACCAGTGGTATTCCTCGTGCAGGGGCGTGACCAGCAGCCCCGGCACGGTGGAGAAGGCACCGGTCACGACGATGGCGAGGCAGGCGACAGCCGCGACGTACCAGGCCCGACGGCCGGCCGGGGTACCGGTTGTCCGGGAGACGGTGTCGGTTGGGCTCATACGGAAGACCCTCCGCCCGGAGGCAGGGCCGAAACCACTGGCCATCCGGCCCCTCTGTGCAAGGATCTGGCCATGGACAAACGTGGCGGTGTTCGGGGACGACTCCATCGGGTGGCTGTCCTGGTGCGCCCCGGGCTGCTGCCGATGGAACTCGGCATCGTGCACCGCCTGTTCGGTCAGGCCTGCTCCAGCACGGGTGAACAGCTGTACGAGGTGGTGACGTGCACACCCGTCCCGGGCGAGGTGGTCACCGACACGGACTTCAGCATCAACGTGTCCCACGGCCCGGACGCGCTGGATTCGGCGGACACCGTCGTCGTGCCCGCGGCGCAGGAGGACTACGGTCCCCGGACGCGCGGCGAGCTGGATCCGCTGCTGAGACAGGCGCTGGACCGCATTCCGCCGCACTGCCGGATTGCGTCCATCTGCACCGGGTCCTTCGTCCTCGCGGCGGCAGGACTGCTCGCGGGCCGGCGGGCGACCACGCACTGGAAGTCCTGCGACGACTTCCGCGCGCTGTATCCGGACGTGGACCTGGATCCGGACGTCCTCTACACGGATGACGACGGGGTGCTCACATCGGCCGGAGTGGCCAGCGGCATCGACCTGTGCCTGCACATGATCCGTACGGATCACGGCGCGTCCGTGGCCAACGCGGTGGCCCGTTCCACCGTCGTGCCCCCGCATCGCGAGGGCGGCCAGGCCCAGTACATCCTGGGACCTGTAGCCGGCCCCACCGGTTCGTCCACCGCCGCCGCCCGGGCATACGCCCTTGAGCACCTCGGGCGCCCCCTGTCCTTGCGGGAACTGGCCGGCACCGCGTCGATGAGCGTGCGGTCCTTCAACCGCCGGTTCCGTCAGGAGTCCGGGACCACACCCGGCCGGTGGCTCGCCCAGCAACGCCTGCAACGGGCGATGCAGTTGCTGGAGGAGACGGACCTCGCGGTCGACCGGATCGCCGTGGAGGCAGGCTTCGGGACCGGCGCTTCCCTGCGCCAGCACTTCCAGAGCGCGCTGGGCGTCCCGCCGAGGGCCTACCGCAACACCTTCCGCGGTCCGCGGGTCCGCCGGCCTGCGGACCCGCGGACGAGTAACAGCCGTGACTCCTGCGCCCCTCACGGGCGCTCCAGCGCGGGGTAGTCGTTGTATCCCTCCGCACCGTGGACGTGCATCAGGAACTCCGGGCGGATGTCGTTGAGCGGCGCACCCGTTCGTATCCTCTCCACGAAGTCGGGGTTGGCCAGGAATCCCCTGCCGAGCGCGATCAGATCGGCGCCCTCGGCCAGCAGGCGTTCGCCCTGCCGTACGCCGCCGTCGGCCGCCACCTCCTCGCGCGAGAGCGCCGGGTTCGCGATCAGTGTGCCGGGCCAGGCCTTGCGGATCCGGGCGAAGAGGGGACTGTCCGGGTCGGCGTAGACCAGGTGCAGATAGACCGGATCGACGCGGGCGAGGGCCGGCAGGAGCGCCCGGTAGATGTCCTCGGTCTCACCCTCCTCGACACTGTTGACGCCCAGTCCGGGCGAGATGCGTACGCCGACCCGGTCCGGGCCGATGGCTTCGGCGACGGCACGGACGACCTCGGTGGTGAACCGGATCCGCCCCTGGACCGTTCCGCCCCACTCGTCGGTCCGGCGGTTGGTGTTCCGCGCCAGGAACTGGTGGAGCAGATGGCCGTTGGCGGAGTGCACCTCCACCCCGGCGAATCCGGCCTCGACGGCGTTGCGGGCGGCGGTGGCGAAGTCGGCGATGGTCGACCTGATGTCCTGGGCGGTCATCTCCCGGGGTGGCACGGTGTTCTGCGGCCCGGTCGGCGTGTGCAGCGTCTCGGGGAACGGCACGACGGACGGCGCGAGCGGGATGTGCCCACTGGTGTCGGGATGGCCGACCCGGCCGCCGTGCTGCAGCTGGAGGAACATCCGGCGGCCGGAAGCCGCGTGCACCGCGTCGGTGACCCGGCGCCAGCCGGCGATCTGCGCGGCGCTGTGGATGCCGGGGATGTGGGGGTAGGTCTGGCCGACGGCGTTCGGCGTCGTGGCCTCGGCGATGATCAGCCCCGCCGAGGCGCGCTGGGCGTAGTGGGTTGCCATCAGCTCGCCCGGAACTCCGTCGGCTCCGGCGCGGTTGCGGGTGAGCGGCGCCATCACCAGTCGGCTGGCCAGTTCGAGGCGGCCGAGACGGACGGGGTCGAAGAGCCCGGACGCGGCCGGTGCCTGCTGGGTGTTCGTCATGCCGATAACGTAGAACTTGACATTGATGTCAGATTCAAGTCACGAGGTGGGACATGCGCATCGGGGAACTGGCGTCACGCACGGGGGTCAGCGAGCGTTCGCTGCGCTACTACGAGGAGCAGGGGCTGCTGGTCTCCGACCGGACGCCCGGCGGTCACCGGGACTTCGCCGAGACCGCCGTCGACCGCGTCATCCGCATCCAGGAGCTGTACGCGGCCGGACTGCACAGCACGAGGATCGCGCGGATCCTGCCCTGCATGCGGGACGAGGACGGTGGCCCCTCGGCGCGCGCCACCCCGGAGCTGGTCGCGGAACTCACCACCGAGCGGGAACGGATCGACCGCACGGTCAACGACCTGCTCCGCTCCCGCGAGGTGCTGGAAGAGGTCATCGACACGGCGGCGGGCCACACCACCGCGCCCCCTGCGGACCAGCGGCGCCGGACGCGCTGAACCGGTCGGCGCAGAACCGGCGAGTACACCGTCGCGGCGGGGGCGGCGTGCGAGAGGGGGATCGGTTGTCCCTGGATGACTTGTGCCTTCATCCCAGGACCGGGCGGACCGATCGTTGGTGAAGGCGGGCCTCCCGTTCGTGCGCACCGCACGGCGGCCCTCCGCACAGCAAGGAGTCCGGCATGAGCTCGAACACGATCGCACTGATCACCGGCGGAAACCGCGGACTGGGCCGGGCCACCGCCCTCGCGCTCGCCGGGGCGGACACCGACGTCATCGTGACCTACCGGTCCAACAAGGACGAGGCCGCCGACGTCGTCGACGCGGTGACGGCCCTGGGACGCAAGGCCGTCGCCCTGGAGCTGGACACCACCGCGTTCGACACGTTCCCCGCCTTCGAGGCCGAGGTCCGGGCGGCGCTCGACACCACATGGGGGCGCGACAGCTTCGACTTCCTCGTGAACAACGCCGGCGTGGCCGCGTTCACCCCGCTCGGCGGGACCACGGTCGAGGCCTTCGACCTGCTGGTGAACGTGCACTTCAAGGGCGTGCTCTTCCTCACCCAGACGCTGCTGCCGCTGCTGGCCGACGGCGGCCGCATCGTGAACCTGTCGACCGGGCTGACCCGCTTCGTCGGGGACGGCTGGTCGGTGTACGCATCGGTCAAGAGCGCGATCGAGACCTGGAGCAAGTACCTGGCCAAGGAGCTGGGCGGGCGCGGCATCAGCGTGAACGCCATCGCGCCCGGTCCCGTCGCCACCGACTTCGGCGGCGGCGCGATCCGCGACGACGAGCAGATCCGCGAGCTCTTCGCCGGTCGGACCGCGCTGGGCCGGGTCGGCGATGCCGAGGACATCGGCGGCGCGATCGCGGCACTCCTGGCCCCGGGCACCCACTGGATCACCGGCCAGCGCATCGAGGCGTCTGGCGGGACCCTGCTCTGATCCCTTCGCTTCCCGACCGTCCGGCCCGGACACGGCCCGAGAGGCGGCCCCGTGCCACCGGCTCGCCCGGCTCCCGCCGCCGAGGAGACAATCACCGTCATGGACCGAACACAGCTGGCCGACTTCCTCCGTACCCGTCGCGAGGCCCTGCAGCCCGAGGACGTCGGCCTGCCGCGCGGCCCCCGCCGCCGCACCCGTGGCCTGCGCCGCGAGGAGGTCGCCGCCCTGTGCGGGATGTCCACCGACTACTACGCCCGCGTCGAGCAGCAGCGTGGTCCGATCCCCTCCGAGCCGATGCTCGCCGCCCTCGCCCGGGGCCTGCACCTGTCCCTGGACGAACGCGACCACCTGTTCCGCATGGCCGGACACAACACCCCCAGCCGCCACCCCCGTATCGACCACGTATCCCCCGGCATGATGCGCGTCCTGGACCGGCTGGCCGACACTCCCGCACAGGTCATCAACGCCATCGCCGAGACCTTGGTGCAGACGCGGCTCGCGGTGGCCCTGCTCGGGGACGAGACCGGGTTCACCGGTCTCGACCGCAGTCTGATCTACCGCTGGTTCACCCGCCCCGACGCCCGCCGGATCTACCCCGAGGCGGACCACGCGGCCCACAGCCGGATCTTCACCTCCGAACTGCGCACCGCGTACTCCCGCCACGGCGCCGACGCCCGCGTCGGCGAGGTCGTGGACGCCCTGCTCGACGAGAGCGAGGAGTTCGCCGCCCTGTGGAGCGCCCACGAGATCGGCGTGCGCCGGGAAGGGGACCACAAGCGCATTCACCACCCCGACCTGGGAATCCTGGAACTCCAGTGTCAGGTCCTCTACGACGCCAACCAGGCACAGGCCCTGCTCGTCTACACCGCCACCCCCGGCAGCGAGAGCCACGACAAGCTCCAGCTCCTGTCCGTCGTGGGGGACCGTTCGCCCGAGCGATGACCGGGCGGCGGGGACCGGTCGGCCAGATCCCCGATCGCGGAACCGCTGCCCAACAACGCACGGAAACCAGCAAGGCCCGGAACCGTATGGTTCCGGGCCCTGCTGTTGAAGTAGCGGGGACAGGATTTGAACCTGCGACCTCTGGGTTATGAGCCCAGCGAGCTACCGAGCTGCTCCACCCCGCGTCGTTGTGATCCCCACCGTACGCCATCGCGGCGGGCGCCCCGACCACGTTCCGCCCGCCCCGCCTCCAGGAACACCGCGGCACCGATTCCAGCAGGCTTCCCACGAAAGCGACGGGGTGACGGAGGCGGTCGTCGCAGTCGGTCACCGTTCGAGATGCAGGTGGGCCGGAGCGCTGATTCGCTGGTGGCGTCGGCTCTCCCCGAGATCCAGGAGTGATCATGAGCGTTGCGGATGAATCCGGAGGCCGCGCCGAGCGTATTCGCGCCAAGGCGCAGGAAATGCAGGAGGCCGCCGACCGGGCCTCCGATCCAGGAGAGCGGGAGCGCCTCCAGGACAAGGCGCGCCGCCTCCGCGAGCGGAGTGATCAGGTGAGCACCAAGGGCGACGGAGGCATGAACCCGCTCTGAGCGCGCCTCGCGAGGTCTGACCGGCGGTCCTCGACGCACGGCGGCCGGGGCGGGCGGCGGCCGGGGGCGGGCGGCGGGCGGGCCCGGCCGAGCTCCTCGGCCGGGGGCGGCCGCCCCGGCTCGCGGACGGCGGTGCTACTGCGTGAACCGCGGGAGCCACTTGACCTGGTAGTCGGGGTGCCCCGCGTGTTCCGCGGCCATCTGCCGGACCACGAAACCCAGCCCGAAGGCGCGCCCCGACGCGAAGTCCCGGTCCGGGCGGTCGGTGTCCAACTGGGCGACCTCCGCGTACTCGTCGAGGAGGACCCGGTTCGTCTCGATGCGCTGAAGAGTCCGTGCGGGGTCCTGCCGCGCGATGTGGTGGTCGTAGCCGTGCGTCCTCAGACTGAACGCGATCGCGCCGCCGCGGTCGTGGATCTCGCCCGGCACCTCGGCCGGGCACCGCCAGCCCTCGCCGCCGGCGGCTCGTGCGATGTCTTCTTCCTCGTCGAGACGCGCCCGGACGAACGCGACCAGGACGGAATTGTCTGCCATCAGGTTCTGGATCCTTCCCACTCGGCCCCACACTCAAGGGGCCGTGCAGGACAATATCCCGCCGCGCCCCCGCCCCCGGGCAGTTCGCTGCCCGCCGTGTGTCCGCCGTCGCGGGCGGGGCCGGTGGATGCGCGGGAAGGACGCCGCCGGCGGAACAGACGAGCCGCGTCTCCCACGTCGTGCCGATCGGTCCCGGACCCGTGCCCGGCCCCCGACCGGCTCCCGATCAGTAGTCGGTCTCCGCCGGTTCCAGGACGAGGACCGGGATCTGCCGGTCGGTCTTCTTCTGGTAGTCGGCGTAGTCGGGGAACGCCTCGACCGCCCGCTCCCACCAGAGCGCCTTCTCGTCCCCGGTCACCTCGCGGACGGTCATGTCCTGACGGACCGGTCCGTCCTGCAGTTCGGCGCGAGGGTCGGCGGTGAGGTTGTGGTACCAGACCGGGTGCTTCGGGGCGCCGCCCTGCGAGGCGACGACCGCGTAGGCGCCGTTGTGCTCCACGCGCATGAGCGGCGTCTTACGGATCTTCCCGCTCTTGGCTCCCCGGGTGGTCAGAATGATGACGGGCATGTCCCGCATCGTCGTACCTTCCGTCCCGCCCGAACCCTCGTACTGCTCGACCTGGTCCCGAACCCACTGGGCGGGGCTCGGCGCGTACTCACCCTGGAGAGGCATGACTTCTGTCCTATCGTCGACGATCCGTCCGTGACACATCTTCGGCCACGGCCCCTCATCATGGCTTCAACGACTCCGGCCGCCCGGAAATCCCGCCACGGCCGACGTGTCGTGGGCGAGGGAAGGTTCCCGAAGCGCCACTCCACGGCAGGAGCCCCCGCCCGGTACAGGACGGAGGCTCCCGGAGCACGCGCGTGCCGGTGAGGTCAGCTGACGTTCACGTCGATGCACGCGTAGAAGGCGTTGGCCGTGTCGGCGATGTTCCACACCGCGAGGACCTTCTGCTGACCCTTGAGGCTGCCGAAATCGACCTGGTGCGTGACGGTCGCACCCGGCTGGGCGCCGTTGTCGTTGAACTCGGCGATCTTCTGGCCACCTGCGAAGTACTGCCAGGTGCTGGTGGAGTGACGAGCAGTCAACTCCCACTGGAAGGAGGTGCTGGAGCTCACCGGAGTGACCGTCCAGCCCTTGGAGTCGTCGTCGAGTTCGGCGAACTGGCTGTTGCCGCCACTGCAACTGGTGAGGCCCTTGGGGCCCTCCACGCTCTGGGGCTCGTACGTGATGTCACCGCAGCTGACCGTCCCGGCGGCACACTGCGCCTGCCGGCTCGGGGGTGACGAGATATAGCCGTGGGCGCTGGCCGAGCCCGCCGGAAGGGTCAGGGCCAGTACCGGTGCGAGTACGGCGCCGACGGCTACGGCGGTCTTCCTTTTCGCGTGCATGCTTCTCCTTCACATGAGGCATCGCTGCACGCGGGCGGACTGTGGGGAGCCCGATAGCGGCAGTCCAGCCTCTCGAGTGTGGGGCCAAGAGGCGCGAAGGGATCGGCAGGATCCATGACCGGACAACCCCGAGAACGCGGGTGTCCGGCGCCGTCCCTGCACTTGGACTAGACCATACCTATCGAGGCGTAGCCGTCAAGGGTGTGGCACCGAAGGGGAGTTGCACGGGCTCGGCAGCCGCGCCGGCCTGCCGCCGCTACCTGCCGGCGTCACCGTAGTCGACCGTGACCTCGCGGAAGCCGAGTGAACCGAGGAGCCCCTGGAGCATGGCGGTGGTGTTCTTCTCGGCGCGCCGCGTCAACCCGCTCTCCTTGGCCGCCTCGCCGATGCGCTGGGCCGCCAGCTTGTTCACCGCCTGCTCACTGCCGGGGTTGTCGGAGAAGAAGTCCCCGATCCGGTCGAAGAGGCCGCGCTGTTTGGACACCGCGTAGGAGCGGTCCGGGTCGAGTGCGGGCTTCCCGAGCGTGGCGTGCGGCAGCCGCAACTCGGCCGTGGTCCGGTCCTTGTTGACGACGACCCCGTTGGTGGCCACGTCGCCGAGGTCGACGGACGCGCCGACCGTTCCCGCGCCGACGTACAGGGTGCGGGAGCCGCGGATGGCGTCCGGGACGAATTTCGTGTCCTTCTCCAGGTCGACGACGACCTGGAAGTTCCCGGCCGCCGCCTCGTACGTGCTCATGTCGCGGATCGACTTGAGCACCGCGGGGCCGGAACGGTCGTGGGTCTCCTCGCCGAAGATGTCGCCCAGCCCCGGGAGCAGGCTGAGGCGGGTGCCGAGGAGCAGCAGCGCGAGGGCGGCCGCGCACATCGCGGCCACCATTCCCCATCGGCGCGGGCGGCGGGGGCGGTGGGGGCCGTCTCCGCGACCGCTGGATTCTCCGGGCCTGTCCGGTACGTCTGCCGGTAAGTCGGTGGAAGTCATGTTCTCCGTGTGACCCGGCCGCCCGGATTCACTCCGTCGTCCACCCGGTTCCGCTCGACGGCCCGGCCGCGCGGGCCTGTTGCGCCGGCATCGACATGTCGGTGTCGTCGGACGAGGACCTGGTCACCGACGTCGTGACGGCGCTCAGCAGCCCGAGGACCAGGAAGAGGACCAGCAGCGCCTTGCCCGTGCTGCTCATGACCAGGGGCCGGGTGGCGGAGCGCCCCTGCCGTTCCGGGACGGAGAGCGCGTCCTCACCGAAGAGACCCTTGGGGTAGGCCGGGGTCAGCATCGACACGTAGGCGGACACCCGCATCTCGTAGCGCAGCGCGGCCGCCGTGGCCTCGAAGAGGGGGCGGGGCATACGGCCCAGAATCAGCGTGATCAGCCACCACAGGACGGCCAGTACGGACCAGCCGGACACGACGAGGCTCTGCACGATCGCGGCGGGGATCACCAGGATCAGCCGGAAGAAGACCGCCAGCCGGTTCAGCCTCGTCGGGCGGACGTCGATGTGGACCGGATAGTCCGGCGGCGGATTCAGTGCGAAGGGCGGATAGCGGTCGACGAGCAGCATGCCGCTCGCGCCGACCCGCGTCCGGTAGCCGAGCACCCCGGCAAGGAAGCGGAAGACGGGTTCGGGCAGCCGGCCCAGGACGAGGGCGGCGAACCAGCCGAACACGACCGTGAAGAAGGCGGCGATCTCCAGGAAGAACAGCACGATGTAGTGCGGAATCAGCAGAAGGAGCCGGAGAAGTACGGTGAGCCTGCGCTGGCGGAAGGGCTCGACGATGTCCAGCACGGGGAGGAATTCGTCCGCGTCCCCGGCCCTGCGCCCCGGGCTCCACTGGGCGTCGGCCATGTCTCTCCCTTTCGGAGGGTGATCCGTACGCCCTGTGCGCACTCGGCGTCCCCTCACGCTCGGGCCGGACGAGTCGGCCCGCAATCGGCCGCGGGCCGAACGGGTGCCCGCCGGTCCGGGCCCGGCGGGCAGACCTCGTGCGGACATGCCGCGGCAGGCGCAGGCTCTCGCCTCGCGAGTCGACGACATGGCTACATTGCGACACGGCGACAACCGTCCGGCGCGCTGCCCGACGCCCGGGTCTCCGGTCAGTGGTTCTCCGCGCCGTTCCAGGGGGTCATGCGGAACACCCACCGGGCGCTCCGACACCGCCGCTGCCCGGCCTCTCCCTGCTGTCCGGGCACGCCCGGGGAGAGGCTCGGGGGCACTCCCATCGGCCCGGAGGCCGTCATCGGCTGCGGAACCGGTCCAGCAACGTACGGAAGGAACCCGCGCGGGCCCCCTCACCGCGGGCGGTCCCACCGGTCGCGGCAGCGGACTTCGTCTTCGACGCGGCCCGGGGCTTCGGCACCGCCCCGGACTTGGGCACCGCCCGGGACTTCGCGCCGGCCGCGGCCGGTTTCGGCGTCTGCTTCGGTTTCTGCGTCTGCTTCGGTTTCGACGCCTGCTTCGGCGCCTGCTTCGGCGTCCGCTTGGGCCTCGTACCGGTCTTGGTCCCGGGCTCCTTCCTGGTGCCGGCCTTCGGCTCGGCCGCCGTCGCGGGTGTGCCCCGTGCCGCGAGCCTCGTCCACGCGCCCCGCCACGGCCGCCGCGCCGGCGCCCGCCCATCACGTACGGGCGGCTTCGCGGCGCTGGTCGGTTCGGGAGCCGGTTCGGGCTGCTCCCGGCCCGCCGCGAGCACGTGGTACCGGTGACTCAGACGCCGGCCGAGCAGCAGGTAGCCGAGGAGCGCTCCCGTCGTGTTGAGGATGACGTCATCGACGTCGAAGGCTCGGCCCGCGACCAGGGCTCCCTGCACGAGTTCGACCAGCGCTATGACCACGACGGTCAGCAGGATCATCCGGATCATCCGCATGCGGCGCGGCACGAGGATGGGCACGAGTACGCCGAACGGCATGCCCAGCACCAGGTTTCCGCCCGCCTGCTTGCAGGCCGCGAGGAATGTGTAGTCCTCCGCGTACTGACGCAGCGAGCGGCCCGGCCGCAGATTCGACTTCACCAGTTCCTCCGACGCGGGCGATGGCGTGAGCGTCACCTTCGCCAGCACAACCGAGAAACCGACCATGGCCAGCAAGGCCAGCACCAGAAAGACCACCTGTAGGAGAACGCTCGCCCATGTTCTGCGCCGCGTTTCCTGCTGTGTCCCACTCCCAACCTCTGCGTTCATGGGCGACGGGTGCCCCCGTCCGGTCGGACCACACCTCACGGGCCGGGGCGCGTCTCAGAGTTCGTGGAGCGTGGTGACCATCCTGATCGCCTCGCCGAGTCCCTGGGGGCGGTGGGTTCCGGGCAGCGGGGAGCCCGCCCAGCCCGGCCCCGCGATGAGCACGGCCGGACGGGAACGGGCACCCCGCACCCCCCATTCGATGGCGGCCACGTGCTGCGCCAGCGAACGCCCCGCCGTGTTCCGGGACTGGGACCACAGCACCACCGCGGACGGGCCGATCCGGCGAACGGCCTCGGTCAGCGCCTCCCCCGGTACCGACGCGCCGAACATCCTCACCCCCAGGCCCCGTTCGGCGAGACCCGCGGCGAGCGCCTCCAGGGGAAGCGTGTGTGTCTCCCCCGGCGTGCAGGCCAGCAGGGTGACCCCGGCACCGTCATGGACGACGGGCTGTGCGGCCACCCGCCGCAGGGCGCTGGAAACGTGCCAGGACAACAGGTGCTCGACCTCGACGTAGCGCTCGCCCGACGTCTGCCACTTGCGTCCCACCGCGTGCAGCGTCGGCATGATCACCTCGTCCCACGCGGCCAGCAGTCCGTGCCGGTCGATCGCCGCGGCCAGCCGCTCGTCGATGGTCCGTGCGTCCAGCCGTAGGGCCGCGCGGGCCAGCCCCCGGGCCTCCTGGCGCGCGACGTCCGGGGTGAGCGCCTCCGGTTCCGTGCCGGAAGGTGGTGGGAACGAACGGGCGGGAGCGCGAGCGACAGGAGGGTCCGGGGCCGCGTTCAGCGCCGTACGCGCGGCCTCGGCCGGGGGCACACCGGAGCTTGTCAGCCCGCACATGCGTTCCAGTACGGCGATGTCGTCGGGGGTCCACCGCCGGTGTCCGCCCCCGGGCCTTGCGGCCGGGCCGATGCCGTAGCGGCGGTCCCAGGTCCGGAGTGTCGTCGGTGCCACACCGAGGTGACGTGCCACTGTGCCGGTGGTCAGGCCGTGGCCGGTGGTCTCGGCCCGGCCCCGTTCCGCGGGGGACGGCATGCCTTGATCATACGACGCAGAACCGACGCATGTTGTCGCCCCATGTCCGCGATGGCAAAGCTGCCGGTGAGGGGTTGCCCATCGGAGGGCCCCCGGAGGCACACCGGACGACTCCGGCCGGACACCTCGGGGGCCACTCGGCTCCCGGGCCGGACCCGCCCGGAGGAAGGACAGCCATGACCGCGCTCGCCCCGCAGGACACACTGCCCGGCGGACCCGGCCGGCCGGGCGTTCCGTTCGCGCGACCGTGCGCCGCGCAGGACCTTCCCGACGAGGAGCTCGCCGCCGGACTGGTGCGCGGCAGCGAGGAGTGCTTCGCCGCCGTCTACCGGAGGTGGGGGTCACTCGTACAGTCCCTGGCGGCCCGGTCCCTGGGTGACAGCCGTGAGGCCGAGGACGTCACTCAGCAGGTCTTCATGGCCGTCTGGCGCGGCCGGCTCGGATACCGGCCGGAGCGCGGCCCGCTGCCCGGCTGGCTGGTCGGGATCACCCGTCGCAAGATCGCGGACGCGCTCGCCGCCCGCACCCGTCGCCGTGACCTGGCAGCGGCCACCGCCGCGCGGCTGCAGGTCAGCGAGACCGGGATGGCCGACTGTCCGGAATCGGCGCTGGACCGGGTCCTGGTGGGGACTGAGCTGGGGAAACTGCCCCAGGTGCAGCGCCGGATCCTGCACATGGCCTACTACGACGGTCTCCCCCAGACTCGCATCGCCGAGCTGACGGGGCTGCCGCTGGGGACGGTCAAGAGTCATGTGCGCCGCGCGCTGCGCCGTATCCGCAGTTCGGTCTCCGGCGGGCCGGGAGACGCCGAGCGGTGACCATCCGGACACTTCGAGGAGCGTGATGCGCGACGTCGAGGCACGGTGAACCGAGCAGTACCCCAGCCGATGTGGAGGTCCCATGAGGAGCAACAGCGCGGAGAAGCCCTTGCACTGCCTGGTGACCGGGGCCACCGGATACATCGGGGGCCGGCTGGTGCCCGAACTCCTTGAGGCCGGCCACCGGGTCCGCTGCATGGCCCGCAGCCCGGAGAAGCTGCGGGACTACCCGTGGGCCGGGGATGTGGAGGTCGTCCGCGGCGATGTCACCGACGCGGAGTCGGTCGCGTCGGCGATGGCGGACATCGACGTGGCCTACTACCTGGTGCACGCGCTGACGACCGGTGCGGACTTCGAGGACACCGACCGGAAGTCGGCCACGGTCTTCGCCGCTTCGGCCGCCCGGCGAGGTGTCGGCCGGATCGTGTACCTCGGTGGGCTCACACCGCCGGGCGTACCCGAGAAGGAACTCTCCCCGCATCTGCGCTCACGTGCCGAGGTCGGCAGGATTCTGCTGGATTCCGGGGTCCCGGCCACGGTCCTGCGGGCGGCGGTCATCATCGGATCGGGTTCGGCCTCCTTCGAGATGCTGCGCTACCTCACGGAACGGCTGCCGGTCATGGTGACGCCGAGCTGGGTGTCGACCCGGATCCAGCCGATCGCGGTCCGGGACGTGCTGCGCTACCTGGTGGGCAGTGCCCGGATGGCCCCGGAGGTCAGCCGCGCCTTCGACATCGGAGGGCCCGACGTCATCACGTACCGCGAGATGATGCAGCGGTACGCGGAGGTCGCGGCCCTGCCGCACCGGCTGATCGTGCCGGTGCCGATGCTGACACCGAGGCTGTCCAGCCACTGGATCGGGCTGGTCACACCGGTTCCCAGGTCGATCGCCAGGCCGCTCGCCGAATCGCTGCGCTACGAGGTCGTGTGCCAGGAACACGACATCGCCCGCCACGTGCCGGACGGGCCCGGGCAGCCGTTCACGTTCGCGAAGGCCCTGCGGCTGGCTCTCCAGCGGGTGCGCGAGGCCCGGGTCACCACGCGGTGGTCCTCCGCGTCGGTGCCCGGGGTGCCTTCCGACCCGCTGCCCACCGACCCCGACTGGGCCGGCGGCAGCCTGTACACGGATGTGCGGGAACTGGACGCCGACGCCTCTCCCGAGGCGCTCTGGAAGGTCATCGAGGGGATCGGCGGCGATCACGGCTGGTATTCGTTCCCGCTGGCCTGGGCCGTGCGCGGCTGGCTCGACCGGCTGGTGGGAGGGGTGGGCCTGCGCCGGGGCCGGCGGGACACCGACCGGCTGCGGGTGGGTGACTCCCTGGACTTCTGGCGGGTCGAGGCGATCGAACCGGGTCGCCTGCTGCGGCTCCGGGCGGAGATGCGGCTGCCCGGACTGGCGTGGCTGGAGATGTACGCCGAGCCGGACGGCCGGGGCGGGGCGCACTACCGGCAGCGGGCCCTGTTCCATCCGCGCGGGCTCCTCGGCCACGCGTACTGGTGGAGCGTCTCGCCGTTCCACGCGATCGTGTTCGGCGGGATGGCCCGCAATATCGCACGGGTCGCCGCCGGGCTGCCGTCCACCCCGGCGGAGCAGCGCGCATCCGCCAGGTGAGCACTGCATCCGTCGAGGCCCTCCGGACGGAACAGGGACACGTCCACGGCCCCGACCAGGAGTTGCGCCATGACCGTAGCGGTCGTCCTCTTCACCTCCGATCTCCGTCTGCACGACCATCCGCCGTTGCACGCCGCGCTCGCGTCCTCGGACGAGGTCGTACCCCTGTTCGTACGCGACACGGGGATCGGAGCGGCGGGGTTCGGTGCGCCGAACCGCCTCGCCTTCCTCGCGGACTGTCTGCGGGATCTCGACGCGGGACTGCGTGAGCGGGGCGGCAGGCTGGTGGTGCGCTCGGGCGACGTGGTCGCCGAGGTGTGCCGGATCGTCTCCGAGACCGGGGCGGGCGACGTCCACCTGTCCGCGGGGGTCAGCGCGTACGCCCGTCAGCGCGAGGAGCGTCTGCGTGCGGCGCTGGAGTCCGCCGGAGCGCGGCTGCACGTCCACGACGGGGTGATCACCGCCGTCGCGCCCGGGGCCGTGACCCCGGCCGGTTCGGATCACTTCGCCGTGTTCACCCCGTACTTCAGGCGCTGGTCCGTGGAGCGGGTGCGTGATGCCTTCGGCGCGCCGCGCACGGTGCCGGTGCCGGACGGTCCGGGATCCGAGGAGGTGCCGGTCCGCTCCGCCGTGGCGGGGGTCTCGGCGGGACTCGCCGAGGGCGGCGAGCAGGCGGGCCGCAAACGGATCGCCGCCTGGCGGCGCCACGGGCTCGCGGCGTACGAGGACCGTCACGACGACCTGCCGGGGGACGCCACCTCCCGGCTCTCGCCGCATCTGCATTTCGGCACCCTGTCCCCGGTCGAACTGATCCACCGGGCCCGCTCCGCCGGCGGTGAGGGGGCCGACGCGTTCGTCCGGCAGCTGTGCTGGCGCGAATTCCACCACCAGGTCCTCGCGGCCAGGCCCACCGCGGCCCGGCTGGACTACCGGACCCGGCACGACCACTGGCGCTCCGAGGAGGACGCGGCCGACGAGACCGAGGCGTGGCGGCAGGGACTGACCGGCTATCCTGTGGTCGATGCCGCGATGCGCCAGCTGCGTCATGAGGGCTGGATGCACAACCGCGGGCGGCTGCTCACGGCGGGCTTCCTGACCAAGACCCTCTACGTGGACTGGCGCGTCGGTGCCCGGCACTTCCTGGATCTGCTGGTGGACGGCGACCTCGCCAACAACCAGCTCAACTGGCAGTGGATGGCCGGGACGGGGACGGACAGCCGCCCGAACCGGGTGCTCAACCCGGTGCTGCAGGCGAAGCGCTACGACCCGGACGGCGACTACGTACGGCGGTGGGTTCCGGAGCTGGCGGCGCTCGCCGGGGCCGCCGTGCACGAGCCGTGGAAGCTGCGCGGCGCGGAGCGCGAGCGTCTCGGGTATCCGGATCCGGTGGTGGAACTGGCCGACGGGCTGGCGCGGTTCAAGCGGGCGCGCGGTCTGGAGTGAGTTCCGCGGGCGCGGCACGCCGCTCCGCCGCCAAGGCGCTCCGTCGCACCTGATCCCGGCGAGGATGCGGGAATGCCGACTTCCACCGCAGCCATCGAACCGGCCGGCCGGGACACAGCGGGCGAACGGCGCGGCCATGCGGCCCTGCTGCTCCTGTCGGCTGCCTCCGGCGCCGCGGACGCGTTCGTCTTCCTCTGTGTCGGCCAGGTCTTCGCCGGGGTGATGACGGGGAACCTGGTTCTGCTGGGTGCGTCGGCCGCCGGGGCCGGCGAGGACGGAGTGGCCCTGCGCGTGGTCACGGCGCTCGTCTCGTACGGCTGCGGGGTCGCCTGGGGCGCGGTGACGGGCGAGCGCGTGTGGTGGCGGCTGCCGGTCATGCTGACGATCGAGGTGGTGCTGCTCGCCGCCGGTGCCGTGCTGTGGGGGCTGAACGTGGTCACATCGGGCCACGACCGGCTGGGCCTGCTGGCTCTTCTCGGGCTCGCCATGGGGATCCAGGGGCGCGTCCGGGCCACGCCGACGAACTATTTCACCGGGACCCTGACGTCACTCGTCGGCCGGCTGGCCGCGGGCTCCTGGAATCGCGGCGACGGCTGGGTCCTCGGCAGGCTGGCCTCTCTGGTGACGGGCGCGGCGGTGGCCGCACTGGTGGTGCGCAACTGGCCGTCCGCGGGAGCCGTGGTTGCGGTCGCGCTCGCGGTGGCCGCGCTGCTGGTCGAGGTCACGTCGCGGCGGCGGTGAGACGGTGCGGTCCGGCGCCGGGCAGGTGTCGCGTCCCGGGCAAGGGGAAGCCCCGACCGGATCGGGGGAATCCAGCCGGGGCGGCTCTGGGGTGGGCGCTCAGCGCGTCATCCACATATAGGTGAACGATAAACCACAGGCCCGTGTTCCCGGGAATCCGTGCCCCGGACTGTGATCCAGGGCACGGGGCGCGGGCCCCTGAGAACGGCGGACCGTCAGCGCTCCTCGCGGAAGAGGACGTGCTGCCCGGCCTCGGGGTCGTACTTGCGCAGGACCAGTCGGTCGGGGTTGTTCCGACGACTCTTGCGCGTCACATAGCTCTGCCCCGTACCGGCGGTCGAGCGGAGCGTGACGACAGGACGGGTTTCACTTCGGGCCATGTGGACCTCCGGTCTAGAGAACCGAACCCGATTTTCAATGGAAACGGGATTCGTTTTCGTTCTGTCGTAGCAACGCCGGCACGTCCGGCCGCATTCCCGCCGGCGGAGGAACACCCCCGCACGGGCCCCGCCGTCAGCCTCGGGCCCACCGGCCCGCATATGCCCCGGCGCGTTCGGAGCGCACCCGCCGTGACCGGCGTGAGCCGGCGCACGAAGACTCTTCACACCCCGCATGACTTGCTTCAACACCCTTCAAAAGCAAGCCTGTTCGAAAATCCACGGCTACACTCAGCCGCTGACATATGCCAGAAGCAAGAACGCATCGAGTGTTGCCAAACCGGTTACGGGCCCCAGCCGGCTGTGCGACAGTCGTATTCGGTCCACCCTCAGACCTGGTTGTACCGCGCCTGTATCGGAGTACGTCATGCCGTCCCATCTGTCCGCGGACCGCCCCGCCCCACAGCCGCCCGAGCGCGATGTCGTCGACGCGCTGATCAACCGGACGCGTCGGCTGCGCGGGGATGTGGACGCGGTGCGGCGCGATGCCGTTCCGGTCGACGAGGACGACCCGCAGTCGCGCTGGCAGCGCGCGCTCTGCGACCTGGCGGTCCATCACCTGGACGATCTCGGTGCACACCTGGGGCAGCTCAAGGACGGACTGCCACCCGAGGCGGCGGAACAACTCGCGGCCGGGCTGTCGCTGGACCCGCTGACGGGCGGCACCGGCGCGGAGCCGACGGGTTCGCTGATGGGCCGGGTGGGCAGCGCCGAATGGAATCTGCTGACGGACGAGGTCAGCTGGTCCGACGAGCTGCTGGAGATCTTCGGCCGGACGGCCGAGGCGGGACCGCTCGCCCTCGACGACCTCCCGTCGGTGCTCTTCCCCGAGGACCAGCCCCTGCTCACCGCACTGGTGACGGACTGCCTCATCGACGGGAAGCCGATAGACGGCGAGTTCAGGATCACGCGTAGCGACGGGCACACGCGCACCTTGCACATGATGGGCGAGCCCGTCCTCGACGCGGACGGCTGCACCGCCTCCATGTGGGCGGTCCTGCGCGACGTCAGCGAACTGCGGCACAGCCAGCAGATGGTGCGCCGCACCCAGGACTCGCTCCGCCGCCAGCAGCACATCGACCGGACCGAACACCGGATCGCGGTCGAACTGCAGGAAGCGGTCCTGCCGCCCTGGCGTGGTTCGCTGAGCCTGCCCGACCGGGGCCCCGGAGCTCTGGACATCGCGGCCCACTATCTGCCCTCCGAGTCGAGCGCCCTGATCGGCGGCGGCTGGTACGACGCCATGGAACTGCCCGACGGCCGGACGCTGCTCACGGTCGGCGACCTGACCGGTCACGGCATCCAGGCCACCTCGGCCATGGCGATGATCCTCGGCGCGCTGCGCGGGATGGCGATGGCCGGCATCGATCCCGGCGCCCTGATGGGGCACCTGAACCAACTGCTCGAGACATCGGTCCAGCCCGCGCTGGGCAGCGCGGTGTGCTGCCGCTTCGACCCCGCGGCCCGCACCCTGCACTGGGCCCAGGCCGGGCACCCCGCACCGCTGCTGTTCCGCGACGGAACCGGGCGCCCGCTCCCCCGGCCCGACGGGGTGCTGCTCGGAGCGGCCTCCGGGGTCGCCTACGAGCAGGACGAAGCGCACCTGCTCCCCGGTGACGTGCTGGTACTGCACACCGAAGGGCTGGCCCGCGCCGACGACGGCCTGGGCGGTCTGCGCCCGGGCACGGAGAGACTGCTCGGACTTGCGCCGCGCTTCACCGAGGCACGTACGGCGCAGGACTGTGTGCGGGCCGTCGCCGAGGAGTTCGGCGGCACCCGTCGGCTGGACGACGCGTGTGTGCTGATCGCCCGCATCGGGGCATAGCGCACCGGCACATCGCGCGTCGGGGAACGGCGCCTCCTCCTTGCGGCGCCCCGGGTCAGATCTCGGAACTCCTGGTCCGCTGCTTGATGAGGGAACTCTGCGGCAGTGAGCGCTGGATCTCCTCGCGCAGGTCCTCGATCTTCGCGTAGCCCGCGAACTGGCCCGTCAGCCGGTACATCTCGCGCAGTCGGTCCCAGGTGCGGTGCGAGGAGGTCTCCCCCATCGTCACCAGGGCGAGCCGGGCGTAGCGGTCGGCCTGCTCGGGGTCGTCGGCGATGAAGCACGCCGAGGCGAGCGAGATGTAGTCGAAGATCTTGGACCGCTGGCGGCCGTTGACCCTCAGTTCCAGCGCCTGCTTCGCATGACGCTGGGCCATGGCGGCCGCCGCGGGCTCGTGCTCGGCCAGGGTGCGGAACGCCAGCGCCTGCATTCCGTGCAGGTCCGCCTCGTCGAACATCTGCATCCAGCTGGGCGGCGGCACATCGCTCTTGTCCGAGACGAAGAGTTCCTCCGCCCTGCCGAGGGTGCGCCGCATCGCCTGGCCCCGTCCCATGGAGGCCTGTGCCCAGGCCTCGATGGTGTGCAGCATCGCCTGGGTGCGTGGCAGGACCATGTCGCCCGAGCCGGACTTGGCGAGCTTCATCAGGTCGAGCGCGTCGTCCGGGCGGCCCAGGTGGACCATCTGGCGGGCGGCGCGGGACAGTGCCTCGCCGGCGCGCGGCCGGTCGCCGCCCTCCCGCGCCGCGTGCGCGGCGATGACGAAGTACTTCTGGGCGGTGGGTTCGAGGCCGATGTCGTGGGACATCCATCCCGCGAGTACGGCGAGGTTGGCGGCGACGCCCCAGAGGCGGCGCTGCAGATGGTCGGGGTGGCGGTAGGCGAGCATGCCGCCCACCTCGTTGAGCTGGCCCACCACGGCCTTGCGCTGGAGGCCGCCGCCACGGGAGGCGTCCCAGGCGCGGAACACCTCCACGGAGCGCTCCAGCGCCTCGATCTCCTCCGAACCGATGGGTGCGGCCTCGTACCGGTCGAATCCGGCTGGGTCCGCGTGCACGGGGTCGTCGATGCGTGGGGCGTCGGCCGCCAGAACGGGGTCGGTGTGCAGCCAGTCGTGCATGGGGCCGGCGATGGTGGAGCCGGCGGCGAGCGCGGCGCCCGCGCTCACCAAGCCGCGTCGGTTGAGCATGAGGTCCATTCCCGTGAATTCGGTGAGGACCGCTGCCGTCCGCTCGGGCGCCCAGGGGAGTTGGTCGGGATTCTCTTCCGTCCCGGTCTCTCGCCGTTTCCCCACACGCCCGCGCCGGCCGAACCCGAGGTCCTCGATGGTCACGACACGGCCGAGCCGCTCGGTGAACAGGGCTGCCAGCACTTTGGGCACGGGATCACGGGGGGACTCCCCCATGTCGATCCAGCGCCTCACCCGCGAGGTGTCGGTGGCGAGCTGGGGGTGGCCCATGGCCGCCGCCTGCCTGTTCACCATTCTCGCGAGTTCGCCCTTGGTCCAGCCGGCAAGGCCGAACAGGTCCGACAGGCGGGTGTTGGGTTCTCCGGTCACGTCAAGCCCCCAGGTTCTCGGCTGTGTTGACAGTAACCCCCTGTCAGATGCCCTGCGACTATTCGCCAGGGTTCGCCAGGGTCCGCCAGATGGTCTGCCACCCGCGCGCCGGTGTCAGGTAGGAAAGCGCCACCCCGCCCGGCAGCCCTAGGTACTCCCCAGGGTGCCGAACGGCCGTCGGCCGGGGCGGCGCACGCAAATTGTCGGCGCACGAAGGGATCTGTCTCGCCCATGTACACAGCATCGTCCTCCGTGTCCGCCCCGCCCCGGCCGCTCCGTCCCCTCGGGGCGGGCGGCGGGCCGTATCTCGACCCCCGCGCCGCCGTACCGGCGCCCGGCATGGGTCGGGCCCGGCGCGTGGCAGGGCCGGGCGCCCCATCGCTCAGCGGGAGGCTGGACCTCTCCGGCCCCCAGGGCGCGCAGCTGAGAATGGCGATCGCCTCGGTGCACCGGATCTGTCCGGAGTTCAATCCGGTCCAGGTGCTCCGGCGCAGCGGCCGTTCGGTACTGCTCGTCGGTTCCACCGGGCGCACGACCGCGGTCGCCAAGTGCTTACTGGACCACTCGCCCGCGTGGTCGGAGCGGTTCCGCCACGAAATAGCGGCATACCGGGCGTTCGTCCGCCACCGCCCGCCGGTACGGGCGCCCCGGCTGATCGCTGCGGACCCGGAGAACTGCACCCTGGTCATCGAACGGATGCCCGGCCGGGTGGCCGCGCTGACCCGGCATCCGTCGGAGGCTCCGCCGCGGGCCGATCTGCGCGCGGTGCTCGGAGCGGTCAGCCGGGTCAACGCCTGGCGTCCCCCGTCCGGTCTCTTCGAGGCTCCGCTCGACTACGCGGCGCGCATCAACCGCTATCACGAGCTGGGGCTGTTCACCGACCGTGATCTGGGTGACCTGCAGAAGTTGCTGCACGGTCTGGCCCATGCCGGCGGCCGCCAGGGGATGGGGCAGTTCTGTCACGGTGACGCACTGCTCTCCAACATCCTTCTGTCGCCCACCGGTCCGGTGCTGGTGGACTGGGAGCACGCGGGCTGGTACCTGCCGGGATACGACCTGGCGACCCTGTGGACGGTGCTGGGCGACGCACCGGTGGCCCGGCGTCAGATCAGCCAGCTCGCCCAGGTCAACGGCCCGGCGGCCAGGGACGCGTTCCTGGTCAACCTGATGCTCGTACTGACGCGGGAGATCCGTACGTACGAGACGGCCGTGCAGCGGGCCATGCGGGAGACCGCCTCCCCCAGGGCCGGCCAGGACCGGCCGGGCGCGCTCTCGTCGGGCGAGGAGCAGCGTCTGCTGCTGCGCCGGCTGCACGACGACTGCGCGATGGCGCGGCGGGCCGTACGAGCCGCGGTCGGCACTCGCTGACCGTTCCACGGGGATGCGCGCTGCGGGTCCGGTGCCGACACACCGGTCCCGCAGCGCGCTGTTATGCGTTCACCGTCGGCCGGGTGCGGCCTCAGTGCGCGCGGACGATGTCCACGTCGGCGGCCTTCACGAAGGCGATGCGGTGGCCGATCTGGACCGTCACGTACTTCTCCTTGCCCCGGAAGAACGAGTGGTCCAGCGGGTAGGAGGCATCGATCGTCGGGGCGTAGAAGAAGCCGGTGGGAGCCTCGCCGCCGCCGGGGTAGGACTGGCCCGCCTTGATCGTGTACTGGAGCGGTGTGCCGACCCGCTGGTCGGCGAATCCATCGGGGTACTCGGACTTCTCCGGGTAGGCCACGCCGTACACCGGCACCTCGGTCCGGCCCGCCTTGGGCTTCACGACGTAGCCCGCCGTGGGGGTGGTGGTGCCGGTGCGGGCCGGGGTTTCGAACCAGGCCTTCTGGCCGTACCACCAGATCGCCGTCCAGCCGGGCGCGTGGCCGGCGACGACCGCCTGCTGGGTGGCGCTGATCTTGCTGCCCCAGTCGGCGACGCAGTTGGTGCCGGGAGAACCGTCCGTGTGCAGTCCCGGGTCGGAGAAGAGGGGTGCTTCGGTGGAGGGTTCCGTGTGGAGCGGGACGGCGCTGGAGCCCTGGACGGGCAGGTCGACTCCCTTCTCGCAGTCCCGGAACGCCTGCTTGTTGTCCTTGAACCGCGGGCTGACGGTGATGAGTTCGCTGTCCTTGCGGGCCGTCGGCACGGTGGGCTTACCGAGCAGCGCCATGAATCGGTTCCAGTCCCAGTAGGTGCCCGGGTCCCAGTGCATGCCGGCCGTTCCGGCGGCGCTGGTGGGCGGCACCCCGTCGTGGCCGATGATGTGCTGGCGGTCGAGCGGGATGTCGTACTTGGCGGCGAGGTAGCGCACCAGCGCGGCCGTCGAGCGGTACATCTCGGGGGTGTACCAGGTGGCTCCGTCGACGGCGAAGCCCTCCTGCTCGATGCCGATGGAGTTGGAGTTGACGTACCAGTTCCCGGCCTGCCAGGCGACGTCCTTGTTCTTCACCATCTGGGTCACGTGGCCATCGCCGGAGCGCACCACGTAGTGGGCGGAGGTCTGCTTCAGCGGGTTCTTGAAGATGTCCAGGGTGGTGTCGAAGTCCTCCTCGGTGTCGTGGAGGACGATGAATTTGATCTTGTTGCTGTGCGGCCGGTCCGCGGTGTCGTAGTTGCCGTACGTCTCCTTGTCGGCCGGGTCGCCGGTCTGCTGGTAGGCGGCCGGGACCCAGTCGCACGCGAGAGAGCGCGGGCACTCCGGCCGTACCCCGCCCGCGCCCGCCTGCGCCGCGGGGCTGAGCAGCGCGAGACTCAGCGCGCCGACGGTGGTGAACGCGACCGCGAGTCCGGTCCTCTGCTTGGACGTCATGACGACCCTTCTTGGAGCTGTGCGTTTCCTGAGCTGCTCGTGCCGAGAGGTGTTCGTGTTCCGATCTCTGTGTTGCGTGGTGCGCGGTCACTCTGTGACCTGAGATGAGAGCCAGTCAAGAGCAGGACAGGGGCCATGAGTCGAGCCAGTGGACCAGACCACTGACAGGGCCGCTGACCTGCGAAGGTAAACGGGCAGCGGCAGTCTGGCGGTGCCGGGTTCTTATGTGACTAATTGCTGTTGTGCGTGCCCCGAACGGCCGAGGGGTAGTGCTCGCGCGGACACGACCGAACCGCGTGACACTCACGCGGAGGCTCTCGGAAAGGCCGGACGCACATGGCTCAGCCCTTCACCCTGCCGGATTTCTATGTTCCGTATCCGGCGCGGCTCAATCCTCATGTCGAGGAGGCCCGACAGCACACCAAGGTGTGGGCACGGGCCATAGGGATGCTGGAGGGGTCAGGTATCTGGGAGGAGAAGGACCTCGACTCCCACGACTACGCACTGCTGTGCGCGTACACCCACCCCGACTGCTCGGCCGAGGCGTTGTCGCTGGTGACCGACTGGTACGTGTGGGTCTTCTTCTTCGACGACCACTTCCTGGAACTGTTCAAGCGCACCCCGGACCGCGACGGCGGGAAGCGCTATCTGGACCGGCTGCCCGCGTTCATGCCGATGGAGCGTGACGCGCCGACGCCCGAGCCGACGAACCCGGTGGAGGCGGGGCTGGCCGATCTGTGGGCGCGGACGGTGCCGGCCATGTCCGACGCCTGGCGGGTGCGGTTCGCCGAAGCGACGAAGAACCTGCTCAACGAGTCCCTGTGGGAGCTCGCGAACATCAACGAGGGCCGCATCGCGAACCCCGTCGAGTACATCGAGATGCGCCGGAAGGTGGGCGGTGCCCCCTGGTCGGCCGGGCTGGTGGAGTACGCGGCGAACGCCGAGGTGCCCGACGCGGTGGCCGGCGAACGGGCGCTGCGGGTACTGCGTGACGCCTTCTCCGACGGTGTCCATCTGCGCAACGACCTCTTCTCCTACCAGCGGGAGGTGGAGGACGAGGGCGAGAACAGCAACGGCGTGCTGGTCCTCGAGCACTTCCTGGGCTGCTCGACGCAGGAGGCCGCCGACGCGGTGAACGATCTCCTGACGTCCCGGCTCCAGCAGTTCGAGAACACCGCGCTCACCGAACTCGGCCCGCTCTGCGCGGAGACGGGGCTGGACCCCGCGCAGACGGCGGCCGTCCTGGCCTACGTCAAGGGCCTCCAGGACTGGCAGTCCGGCGGCCATGAGTGGCACATGCGCTCCAGCCGCTACATGAACGACGGCGGTGCCGTGCAGGCGGCGCCCGGGTTCGGCATGGCGGCGGCCTCGATCCGGTTCACCCCCCGCTCGGAGTCGGCGAGGCTGCGCAGCCACACCCACGTGCCCTACCAGCACGTCGGCCCGTCGCTGCTGCCGGACTTCGACCTGCCGTTCGGCACGACGCTCAGTCCGCATCTGGAGGGCGCCCGGGAGCGGCTGGTCGGATGGGCGGACGGGGTGGGCATTCTGGAGGCGCAGCCGGGCGTCCCCGGCTCACACATCTGGGACGAGGAGCGGCTGCGGGCGATCGACCTGCCGCTCTGCGCGGCCGGTATCCATCCGGACGCCACCCCGGAAGGGCTCGATCTTTCCTCGCAGTGGCTGGCTTGGGGGACCTACGGCGACGACTGGTTCCCGGTGGTGCACGGGCGGGCGCGCGACCTCACGGGGGCGAAGGCGGCCAACGCGCGTCTGTCGCAGTTCATGCCACTGGACGGGGAGGCCGTGCCCGAGCCCGTCAACGCGCTGGAGCGCGGGCTGGCGGATCTCTGGGCGCGCACCTCGGCCCCGATGGACGACAGCGGCCGGCGTGCCTTCCGCACCTGCATCGAGGACATGACGGCGAGCTGGGTGTGGGAGCTGGCCAACCAGGCGCAGAACCGGATTCCCGACCCGGTGGACTACGTCGAGATGCGGCGCATGACCTTCGGTTCGGACCTGACGATGAGTCTGTGCCGGCTCGGGCACGGGAAGAAGGTCCCCGCCGAGATCTACGACAGCGGGCCGCTGCGCTCCCTGGAGAACGCGGCGGCGGACTACGCCGCGCTGCTCAACGACCTGTTCTCGTACCAGAAGGAGATCGAGTACGAGGGTGAGGTGCACAACGGTGTCCTGGTGGTGCAGAACTTCTTCGGGGTGGACTATCCCACCGGGATGAGGCTCGTGTACGACCTGATGAAGTCGCGGCTGCGTCAGTTCCTGCATGTGGCCGAGTACGAACTCCCGGTGCTGTACGACGACTTCGGGCTGGATGACGAGGCGCGGGAGATCCTCGCGGGCTATGTGCTGGAGCTGAAGCACTGGATCGCGGGCATCCTGATCTGGCACCGGGGGTGCCGGCGCTACCGCGAGGAGGATCTGCGGCGGGGCACGGCGGCCCCGTGGCACCTGAGTGGTCCCACGGGGCCGGGCACCTCGGCGGCCCGGGTGACCGCCCTGTTCGCTCAGCTCTCGGAGGTGAGTGTGTAGCTCCGTCCGGCACTCGCCCGGAACGTCTTCCCGCCGTCGGCGAAGAGGGTGCTGCGCACGGTCACCTCGCGGGTGCGGCTCGCCGTGATCACCACACGGCGGGCCTGCCCCGAGGCCCATTCGATGTCGACGGTGAATCCGCCCCGGGCACGCAGGCCGCGTACCGATCCGTCCGGCCAGCCCGCGGGGAGTGCGGGGAGGATCTCGACGGTGTCCTGCTGGCTCTGCAGCAGCATCTCCGCGACGCCCGAGGCCGCGCCGAAGTTCCCGTCGATCTGGAAGGGCGGGTGGGTGTCCCAGAGGTTGGGCAGGGTGGAGCTCTTCAGCTGCTCCGAGAGCATCTTGTGGGCGTGGTCGCCGTCGCGCAGCCGGGCCCAGAAGTTGATCTTCCAGGCCTTGGACCAGCCGGTGCCGCCGTCGCCCCGGGCGCCGAGGGAGACCTTGGCCGCCTCCGCCCAGTCGCTGCCGGCCTCGATCTGCCGGCCCGGGTGGAGGCCGAAGAGGTGGGAGACGTGGCGGTGGTCGTCGGCCGGATCGTCCCGGTCGGCCTTCCACTCCTGGAGCTGGCCCCAGGAACCGATCCGCAGGCCGGGGTCGAGCCCGTCCAGTGCCGTCTCCAGCCTGCCGCGGAATTCGGGGGCGTCACCGAGGGTGCGGGCGGCCTCCAGTGTGCTGGTCAGGAGGTCGTGGACGATCTGCTGGGACATGGCGGCGCCGGCGGTGAAGTCCCCGTGCTCGGGCGAGTAGCTCGGGGTGACGACGAGGAGGCCGTCGCGCGGGTCGGTCCGCAGATTCGCCAGCCAGAACTCGGCGGCCTCCTTCATGGCCGGGTAGGCGGTCGAGCGCAGGTAGTCGGTGGAACCGCTGAACCGGTAGTGCTCGTACATCTGCTGAGTGAGCCAGGCGGCGGCCTCGGGGAACCAGAACGCGGTGGAGTAGTCGTGGACACCGGTGAACCCGTACGGGTTGGTCTCGTTGTGCACGACCCAGCCGGCGGTGCCGAACATCTCCTCGGCCGTCCTGCGCCCCGGTTCGCGCATGGCTTCGATGTAGCGGTCGTAGGGGGCGGTGGTCTCGGCGAGGTTGGTGACCTCGGCGAGCCAGTAGTTCATCTGGAGGTTGATGTTGCTGTGGTAGTCGGCGGACCAGGGCGGGGTGGTGGAGTTGTTCCAGACGCCCTGGAGGTTGGCGGGCAGCGAACCCGCGCGGGAGGAGGCGATGAGCAGGTAGCGGCCGTACTGGAAGAAGAGCGCCTCCAGGGCCCGGTCGGCGGGGCTGCCGCCGCCCGTGTATTGGCTGAGCAGCTGGTCGGTGGGCAGATCGGGCAGTTGCTGGCCGATGTCGAGCGCCACTCGGTCGAAGAGGGCGCGGTGGTCGCTCACATGGGTGTCGCGGACCTCTTCGTACGTGGCGCCGGCCGCGGCGTCGACGGCTGCGGTGACCGCGTCGTGCGGGTCGTCGCCGCGGTAGCCCGGGTAGGTGCCCGCGGCGAGGAAGAACCAGGCGCTGTCGGCGCCGGTGACGGTGAGGCTGCCGTCGCCCCCGGCGGCGACCGTGCCGCCGCTGGTACGGACCCGGATCTGGGCCTCGAAGCGGAGCCCGTTGTCCTTCAGCGCTCCGCGTACGGTGAGCCGGTCGCCGTCGGCCGCCGCGGTGAAGTCGCTGCGCGGTGAAGCGTGGCGGAGGGTGAACGTCACCCGGCCCGGCCGGTCCGCGGTGAGCCTTCCGCCGATGACCCCGCCCGGGTGGGAGACGAAGAACTCCCTGCCGTGCACGGCCCCTTCCTGGGTGTACGTGACGGTAGCAAGCGCGGTGCGCAGGTCCAGGGCGCGTCGGTAGGAGGCGTCGGGGGCGGCCGGGGCCCCCGGTACGTCGAGCAGCAGGTCCCCGAAGACCTGGTAGGCGCCGTAGCCGCGGCGCGCCTGTCCGAGTTCGGCCGCCACCGCGTCGGGACCGAGGGCGTCCTCGCTGTCGAGGCGGTGCCGGACGTCGGCGAGCGCGTCGGGTCTCGGTGTGGTCCAGTTCCCGAAGTCGTATCCCTCGGCCGAGCCGGGGCCGCCGGACCAGAGGGTCTTCTCGTTGAAGGTGAGACGCTCGGTGGCGAGCGTTCCGTGAACGCTCGCGCCGAGGGCACCGCCCCCGATGGGCAGGGTCTCGCTCTCCCAGTCTGCGGCGGGGGCGAGGTAGTGGAGCACCGGGTTCGGTATCTCCTTCACCCCTTTCCCTCGGCTCTCCCGCCCCGATTCATCGGAGGTACCGGCGGCGGTCGCCGTGCCGGCGAGTTGCGGAACTCCCAGTGCCAGAGCACCAGTTGTTCCGATCGCTGTCTTCACTGTGGTGCGTCGCGTCATCCCGGATGTCATGCCGAACGACGGTAGAGGTCCGACGACTCACCCGACAAGACGCATGACAAAACGGCCCCTTGGACAGAGGCCGTGTGTACTTGGACGGAAGTGGTGGGCCGGACCGCCGGCGCCGGGCCGGGCTCAGCCCTGCTGGAAGAGCTCCGCGGGCAGTGGCTTCAGCAGGGTGTACAGATCGTCGGTGATCGGACGGTCCCAGCTGGCGATGGTGACGAGCACGCCGTCGCTGCGGTCGAACTGCACGCACGCGATCCGGCTCTCGGAGAGCTTGACGCGGCGGACGATCAGCAGGTTGTCGCCCTGCATCACGGGCATGTCATCGGTACCGGTGACCTCGACGGGCTCGTCGTTCTCCAGCGCCAGCAGCAGCTGGGCCACCTCGAAGGGCACCTGGCCCTCCTCGGTCTCGCGGGCGGGCGAGCCCTCCGGGAGATTACCGATGATCATCGCGGGGCCGCGCCCGCCGAAGAGGTCGTAGCGGAGGAAGACGCCCTGGCAGCTGCCGTCGGGGGCGGGCAGCAGACCGGCACCGAGGTTTCCGGGCCAGTCCCCCGGGTCCATGGCCAGGACGTCGAAGTCGGGGCCCGCGGGTGTGGCGGCGCTACGGCGGCGGAGGAAGGACATGCGGACATGTTACGTGGCCGGGCTCACCCCGCGGAGCCGGGCCCACGGCGGCACCGGCGGCCGCACGGCCGCGTCCCGGGGCGCGGCGCCCTCCCGGGAGCCTCTCACCCCGCGTCCGACTCCGCGGCCAGTGCCTCCAGTACGGCGACGGCCTCCGCGGCCCGCCCGTGCGGGACGAAGAGGTGGTCATGGTGGAATCCGGCCACGACGTTGCAGCTGATTCCGGCGTCGGTGAGGGCGAGGGAGACGGCGGCGGTCAGCCCGACGGCCTCCAGCGCGGAGTGGACACGGAGCGTGATCCAGCCCGCCGGGTAGGAGTGGCTCAGCCCTGCCGCCAGGGCCTCCGGTTCCGGGAGCACCAGCGTGAGCCCCTCGGCCTCACCGACCGTGACGACCGGTGTGGCCCCGGCGGGCACCACACCGTCGGGCACGGTCACGAAGACGTAGCGGCCGGGGTGCAGCTCCGGGCGCAGGTCGCTGAGCAGGGTTCGAAGATCACGTTCGGCGGTCACGCCCACCACGCTACCTAGGAGGTGCGGTGCCGCTCGTGATGGCGTGCGACGCGGGCACGGTTGCCGCAGGACGGTTTGCACCACTCCTGACGTGGGTGCTCCTTGACGAAATAGCGCACACAGCGGGGGGCGTGGCAGGCGCGCAGGGCCGTACGGTCGGGCCCGGCCAGGAATCCGATGACGGCGCGGGCCAGCACGGCGGGCAGCACGTCCGCCGCCGTGCCTCCGGCCGGGTGGTCGTGGGCGACGGGCTCCCCGTCCGGCGGCCATTCCAGGCGCGGTACGGCCGGCACGGCGGCGGCCACCTCGTTCAGCCGGGCGAGCGCCACCTCGACGGGGATCAGCCGTCCGGCGTCGGCGGGGCTCGGCTCACCCGGGCGTACGGCGTGGGCGAGGAGCGCCCGCGCGGCGGCTCGCAGGGACCGGACGGCGGCGAGGTCGGCGCCGTCGGCCGCCCAGGCGCCGTCCGTCGGGACCGGGCTCAGCAGGGCCGGCCGTTCCCGGACCCAGCGGGTGAGGCCGGCCGGGGAGTCGAGGTCGTCGGCGACGCCGCCGCGCCCGTCGTGGCGGACCGTGAGAGCGAGGTCGAGCGCGAGGCGGGTGTCGGGCGGGCGGCCGTCGGGCGCGGGGCTGGTGGACATACCTCTAATGCTAGATGTGCCCACTACCATTAGCCCATGAGTCTAGGTCCGCCCTTGCCGGCGCGGACAGGACGGCACCCACCGGGAGGACGGCATGACCGGATTGCGGAAGCTGCTGCGCGATATCGAGGTGTTCCAGGGGCAGTTGCCCGAATTCGACCCGCGGACGGCGCCGGAGGACCCGGCCGAGCTGTTCACCCAGTGGCTGCTGCACGCGCTGGAGGCCGGGGTGCGGGAGCCGCACGCGATGACGCTGTCCACCGCGGGCGCGGACGGGAATCCGAGCGCCCGCACGCTCATCCTGAAGGACGTCACCGCGCAGGGCTGGCAGTTCGCCTCGGACTCGGGCGGCGTCAAGGGCCGCGATCTCGCGGCGCGGCCCTATGCCGCGCTCACCTTCTACTGGTCGCCGCTGGCGCGGCAGGTCAGGGTGCGCGGACCCGTCGTCGCGGAGAGCGTCGAGCTGAGCGCCGCCGACTTCCGCGCCCGTGGGGCGGAAGCGAGGGCGGAGTCGCTGCTCGGCCTGCAGAGCAGCCCGCTGGGCGATCCGGCCGAACGCGACGCGGCGGTGCGGCGGTCGCTGGAACGACTGGAGCGGGAGCCGGATCTCGTACCGCCGGGCTGGACGCTGCACACCGTACGCCCACAGAACGTGGAGTTCTGGCAGGGCGATCCGCAGCGCAAGCACACCCGGCTCAACTACCGTTTCGAGCAGGATGGTTGGGTGCGCGAGCTGCTGTGGCCCTGACCGGCACCGCCGGCCGGGTCCGTCAGGTGAGGTCGAACTCCCCCGCCCGGGCCTTCACCACGAAGGCACGCCACTCGGCAGGGGTGAAGACCAGTGACGGGTTGCCGGGGCGGCCCGCGTTGCGCATCGCGATGAACCCTTAGACGAAGGCGATCTGCACATCACTGATGCCCTGACCGGCGGACTGCCGGCGGGCGTTGCTCAGGTCGAGTTCGGGTCTGTCCCAGCCGGCGGAGGTCTGCCGGCCGGTCGGGCTTTGCGCCACTTCGGCGCCTCCCACTCGTCAGTGCGGCCGGCACCGAGCCCAAGGGCTGTCCCGGACAGACCTCGGGCCGCGCCGGTGCGGCCTGTCCGGGAGGGCACGGTCAGCCGGTGGGCGGCTGGGACCCGACGAGCCACATCGAGAAGAACTGCGCCCCGCCACCGTAGGCGTGACCGAGCGCCCGGCGCGCGCCGTCCACCTGGTGCTCCCCCGCCCTCCCCCGCACCTGGAGGGCGGCCTCGGCGAAGCGGATCATTCCGGAGGCGCCGATGGGATTGGTGGAGAGCACCCCGCCCGAGGGGTTCACCGGCAGGTCCCCGTCGAGTTCGGTGACTCCGGCCTCGGTGAGCTTCCAGCCCTCGCCCTCGTCGGCGAAGCCGAGGTTCTCCAGCCACATGGGCTCGTACCAGGAGAACGGGACGTACATCTCGACGGCGTCGATCTCCCGGCGCGGGTCGCTGATCCCGGCCTGCCGGTAGACGTCGGCGGCGCAGTCCTTGCCGGCCTGCGGTGAGACGAAGTCCTTTCCGGCGAAGAGGGTCGGTTCGCTGCGCATCGCGCCCCCGTGCACCCAGGCGGGCGGGTGCGGTGAACGGTCCGCGCCGGTGCGGTCGGTGAGGATCATCGCGCAGGCACCGTCCGATGAGGGGCAGGTCTCGGAGTAGCGGATGGGGTCCCAGAGCATCGGGGCGGACTGGACCTTCTCCAGGGTGATGTCCGGGTCGTGGATGTGCGCGTACGGGTTCTTCAGCGCGTTGCGCCGGTCCTTGTAGGCGACCAGGGAGCCGACGGTGTCGGGCGCGCCGGTCCGGCGCATGTAGGCGCGCACATGCGGGGCGAAGAAGCCGCCCGCGCCGGCCAGCAGCGGCTGCTGGAACGGGATGGGCAGCGAGAGTCCCCACATCGCGTTGGACTCCGACTGCTTCTCGAAGGCGAGGGTGAGAACGGTGCGGTGCACGCGTGCCGCCACGAGGTTGGCGGCGACGAGCGCCGTCGAGCCGCCGACGGACCCGGCCGTGTGGACCCGCAGCATGGGTTTGCCGACCGCGCCGAGCGCGTCGGCGAGGTAGAGCTCCGGCATCATCACGCCCTCGAAGAAGTCGGGGGCCTTGCCGATGACGACGGCGTCGATGTCCGCCCAGGTCAGCCCGGCGTCCTGGAGGGCGGCCACGGCGGCTTCTCGGACGAGACCGGCGAGGGAGACGTCGCGGCGGGCGGAGACGTGTTTGGTCTGGCCGACGCCGACGACGGCCACGGGCTCCTTAGGCATGGGCACTCTCCCCTTCGAGAACGGCGACCAGGTTCTGCTGGAGGCACGGTCCGGACGTGGCGTGGGCGAGCGCCCGGTCGGACTCGCCGCGGTGGATGCGGGCGGCTGCCTCACCGAGACGGATCAGCCCGGCCGCCATCACCGGATTGGCGGCCAGCGCGCCGCCGGACGGGTTGACCCGGACGTCGTCGCCGAGGCCGAGCGCCTTGCGCAGTACCACCTCCTGCGAGGTGAACGGGGCGTGCAGTTCGGCGGTGTCGACGGGTCGTTCGAAGACCCCGGCCCGTTCGGCGGCGAGGCGGGTCGACGGTGACTCGGTGAGCTCGCGCACCCCGAGGCCGTGGGCCTCGATGCGGTGGTCGATGCCGCGGATCCAGGCGGGCCGTTCGCATAGGGTCCTCGCGGTGTCCCCGGCTGCCAGGATCACGGCTGCGGCGCCGTCGCCGACGGGCGGGCAGTCGCCGGTGCGCAGCGGCCGTACGAGGTAGTCGCCGCCCGGGACCGTGCCGCTGAGCTGGGCGTGCGGGTTGTCGGCCGCGTCCTGGCGGCTGCGGGTCGCGATGCCCGCGAGCGCGGTCTCGTCGGTGTCACCCGCGTCGATGAGCGCCTGGGCCTGGAGTGCGGCGAGCGCGACGGAGTCGGGCCACAGCGGGGCGGTGTAGTACGGGTCGAGCTGCCGGGTGAGGACGTCGCGCACCTGGCCCGGCGAGGACTTGCCGTACGCGTAGACCAGCGCGGTGTCGGCCTCGCCGGTCTGGATCTTCACCCACGCCTCGTAGAGGGCCCAGGCCCCGTCCATCTCCACATGGGACTCGGAGATCGGCGGGTGCGCGCCCACCCCGTCGAGCGCCATGGTGAAGGAGAAGGCGCGACCCGCGAGGTAGTCGCTGGAGCCGGAGCAGGTGAAGCCGATGTCGCTGGTCCTGAGGCCGGTCGCGTCGAGGACCTGGTGCAGGACGGGCATCAGGATCTCGACTTCGGAGAGTTCGTCGGTGCGCCGCAGATGGTCGGTCTGGGCGAAGGCGACGATCGCCACGTCCCGCATCTAGACCAGCTCCTTGTACTCGTCGTAGTCGGCGTCCGGTTCGCCCGTGGGCCGGTAGTGATCGGGGTGGCGGCTGCCATCGGCCCACACGGGTTCGACGCGCAGGCCCATCCGCACCTGGTCGTAGGGGATGCCGCCGATGCGGGCGTGCAGGGCGAGGTCGGCGCCGTCCAGGGCGATGTGCGCGTAGACGTAGGGGACCTCGATGTCGAGGTTCCTGGCCTTGATGTTGACGACGCAGAAGGTGGTGACCGTGCCGCGCGGTCCGACCTCGACCCGTTCGTCGGTGGCGACGCCGCACGTGGGGCAGGCGCCGCGGGGCGGTACGTACACCTTGCGGCAGGACGGGCAGCGCTCACCGACGACCCGTCGGTCCGCCAGCGCTTCCAGGTAGGCGCTCTGGGCGCGGCCGGGGGTGTAGGTGTAGTCGAGGCGGGCGGGCGTGACGATTCCGGTGACGGGGTCGGCGAACTCGCCGTCGTGCGGGGCGGACCGGCCGGGTTCGCTCTCGTAAGGCTCGAAGCAGGCGATGTCCGTGATGGCGCCGGTGCGAGCACCGGCCCAGCGGATCCGTACGCGCATGCCGGTGCGGACGGCTTCGGGTCCGGGTGCGTCCAGGACGTGCAGGAGTGCGGTGTCGGCGCCGTCGAGCCGTACGAGTACCCAGGCGAAGGGGGTGTCGAGCGGCTGGTAGCGGCGGGGCCGGGGGTTCCAGGCCCAGGTGGTGACCGTGCCGGTGGCGGCGACCTCGACCAGGTCGTGGATCTCCTCCGCGGTGACGGGATCGTACTCGACGGGCGGTACCAGGACCTTTCCGCCGGAGGTCCGTACGCCGAGCACGGTGCGTTCGCGCAGTCCGGTGAGGAAGGCGCTCTGGACCGGGCCGAGGGAGCGGGTGAAGGGGAACTCGACCACCAGCGGTGCGCTGAGGACGTCGGGCACGGGTGCCTCCAGTGGTTGGGGGTTTCTCGTCGGTCAGGGCCGGATCAGGACGCGGCGTCCGGTGCGGTGCGTCGCGAGGCGGGGCGTTGTGGCGCAGGAGCTGTCGGGGCGGTCCGGCAACGCGCCGAGAAAGGGGCCCTGCGTACCGGTGCGAAGCCGCGGGCGTGGGGAGGTGTCAGGCGCCACGGACCCGGCCCTGACCGGCGTGACACCTCCTAGGCCCGCCGGTAGACGGGCGGGCGTTTCTCGGCGAAGGCGCGGGCGCCCTCCTTGGCGTCGTCGGTGGCGAATACGGGCCAGCCGCGTTTCAGTTCGGCGGCGAGGCCGTCGGTCTCGGTCATCTCCGCGCACTCGTAGACCGATGCCTTGACCTCTTCGACGGCGAGCGGGCCGCAGGCGTTGATCCGCTCGGCGACGGCGAGGGCCGCCTCCAGCGCGGTGCCGTCCGGGACTACCCGGCCGATCAGCCCGATCCGCGCCGCCTCGTCGGCGGTGTAGGGGCGTCCGGTGAGCAGCATTTCGAGTGCGTGGGTCCGGGCGATCTGCCGGGGCAGCCGTACGGTCGAGCCGCCGATGGGGAAGAGACCGCGTCTGACCTCGAAGAGGCCGAAGGTGGCGCTCTGTCCTGCGACGCGGATGTCGGTGCCCTGCAGGATCTCGGTGCCGCCGGCCACGCAGTGGCCCTCTACGGCGGCGATGACCGGTTTGCGGGGGCGGTGGTGGCGCAGCATCGCCTTCCAGTGCAGATCGGGGTCGGCCGTCATCCGGTCCCGGTACTGCCCGTCCTCCATCCCGCCGCCCGCGAGGGCCTTGAGGTCCATTCCGGCGCAGAAGCAGCCGCCCGCGCCGGTGAGGATCACGGAGCGGATCTCCTCGTCCGCGTCCGCGGCCAGCCAGCCGTCGTACAGGCCGACCAGCATCGGCAGCGAGAGCGCGTTCCTGGCTTCCGGCCTGTTCAGGGTGAGCACCAGTGTGGCGCCTTCGCGCTGCACGGTGAGGTGTTCCGTACCGCCCATGGTCTGTCTCCCGTCATCAAGGCTAGAACAGGTTGCAGTAAGCGCGGAAGCAGTTCAATAGTTTCCTGACACTGAGTCAGATTTATTCGCCGGACCCTCTTCCCACTTGTGCCGGTCGGCGCTCTAATGACCGCCGGGCCACTCAGCAACCGGGGTCAGGAGGAACGGTGGAGTACAACCTTGCCGACCTGTTCGAATCGGTCGTCGACGCTGTCCCGGAACGCGAGGCGCTCGTCTACCTCGACCATCCCGGCACGGGTGCCGAGCGCAGGCTCACCTACGCGGAGCTCGACGCCGCCGCGAACCGCGTGGCCCACCACCTGATCGAGGCGGGGATCGGCCCCGGCGAACACCTCGGCCTGCACCTGTACAACGGCGTCGAGTACCTCCAGACGGTCCTGGCCTGCCTCAAGGCGCGCATCGTGCCCGTCAACGTCAACTACCGGTACGTGGAGGAGGAGCTGGTCTACCTCTACCGGGACGCGGACCTGGTGGCGCTCGTCTTCGACGCCGAGTTCGACGAGCGCGTCGGGGCGGCCGCGCCGCAGGCGCCGAAACTCCGCCATCTCGTCCGGGTGGGTGCCTCCGCAGAGGGGGCTTCCGGTCCGGACGCCGTCGCGTTCGCGGCGGCGGAGGCGGCCGGGGACCCGGGGCGCGGCTTCGCACCCCGCTCGCCCGACGACCAGTTCATCATCTACACGGGCGGCACCACCGGCATGCCCAAGGGTGTGATGTGGCGCCAGGAGGACCTCTTCTTCTCCGGCCTCGGCGGCGGGGCCCCGACAGGCGATCCGGTGAAGACCCCGCAGGAGCTGGCCGAACGGGTGGCCGCGGGCGGCGAGGGCATCAGCTTCTTCCCCACTCCCCCGCTGATGCACGGCACCTCCACGCTCACCGCGTTCATCGGCTTCAACTTCGGCCAACGGGTCGTCCTGCACCGAAAGTTCGTGCCGCACGAGGTGCTGCGCACCATAGCGAAGGAGAAGGTCACCAGCGTCTCGCTGGTCGGCGACGCGATGCTGCGGCCGCTGATCGACGCGTTGAGGGGCCCACTTAAAGGCACCGACTGTTCGTCGATGTTCTCCGTCTCCAGCTCGGGCGCGGTCATGTCCGACTCGGTGCGGGCCGAGTTCCAGGAGCTGGTGCCCACCGTGATGCTGCTGAACAACTTCGGCTCCTCCGAATCCGGCTTCAACGGCACCGCGACCGCCGACTCCGGGCCGAGGAACGGCTTCCGCCTGCGGGTCAACTCCCGTACGGCGGTGGTGGATCCGGCGACGTACGAACCGGTCGTTCCGGGCGAGCCGGGGCGGATCGCGCAGCGCGGCCACGTGCCGCTCGGCTACTACAACGACCCGCGAAAGACGGCGGAGACGTTCTTCCGCAAGGGCGAGGAGCGGTGGGTGCTGCTCGGCGACATGGCGACGGTCGACGCCGACGGCATCGTCACGGTGCTCGGCCGGGGTTCGCAGTGCATCAACACCGGGGGCGAGAAGGTGTATCCGGAGGAGGTCGAGCAGGCGCTCAAGGCCCACCCGGACGTGTACGACGCGCTGGTCGCGGGCGCGCCCGACGAGCGCTGGGGCAGCCAGGTCGCCGCGGTGGTGCAGCTGCGGGAGGGAGCCGACGCACCCTCGCTCGACGAGATCCAGGCCCACTGCAGGACCCGGCTGGCCGGCTACAAGATCCCCCGGCACCTGGTCATCGCTCCGCAGATCCGGCGCTCCCCCAGCGGGAAGGCGGACTACCGCTGGGCCCGCTCGGTCGTCGCGCCCGTCCGGCCGGCCGAGGCCTGAGAGGGCGCGGATCCCGGTACCGAATCACCCGAGTGCGCGGCCCCGCGTCCATGGCGGACGCGGGGCACGGGCAGCCGCGTAAGCCATTCGGGCACGTCCGGTACCCAACCGCTCACCGTGCGTGGCATCGGGGGGTGATCGCCCATAGCTTCGGCTCATGAGGAAACGACACTCCACCTGCCTCGTGAGCATCGCGGCCATCTCGGCGACCGGACTGGGCGCGGCCGTGCCGTCCGCCTCGGCCGCCGCGGCCGCCGGCCATGTGGTGCATCCGGGCCAGTCGATCCAGGCAGCGGTGGACGCCGCGCGCCCCGGTGACACCATCGTCGTCGAGCCCGGCACCTACCGCGAGAGCGTGCTGATCAGCACGCCTGGACTGACCCTGCGCGGCTACGGGGACCGTACGGTCATCGTGCCGGGCGCCGGGCGCACGCAGCCGGACAACGCGTGCGCGACGGCCGGCAACGGGATCTGCGTCCTGGGCACCGCCCGGCAGACCGTGGACCACGTGTCCGTCCGGTCCCTGACCGTCACCGGCTTCGCGGAGAACGGGGTCTGGGCCTCCTGGACGGACCGGCTGGACGTCCAGGACGTCACCGCCGAGTCCAACGGCACCTGGGGCATCGCGCAGCAGCGCTCCACCCGGTCCGACATCCGTGACAACACCGCCCGCGCCAACGGCGACGCGGGCATCTTCGTCGCCAACAGCGTCGACGAGGAGGGCGGGGCCACCGACACCGGGGGCACCCGGGTCCGGGGCAACACCCTGACCGACAACCGGATCGGGTTCACCGCACGGCGCGTACGGAACCTGTCGGTGCGGGACAACACCTTCACCGCCAACTGCAGCGGTGTGTTCGTCGTAGGCGACGAGGGAACGCCGAAGGCCGGTGCCATGACCATCCGGTCCAACCGGATCAACGGGAACAACAAGTTCTGCGCGGCCACCGACCGGCTGCCGGCGATCCAGGGCTCCGGGATCGTCCTCACCGGCACCGAGACCACCGAGGTGCGGTCCAACGAGATCCGGGACAACGTGGGTGCTACGCCGCTCTCGGGCGGCGTCGTGCTGTTCAAGAGCTTCGTCGGAGCGAAGAACACCGACAACACCATCAGCGGCAACGTGGTCACCGGCAACCAGCCGGCCGACCTGGCCAACGAGGACACCGGCACGGGCAACGACTTCACCGGCAACGTCTGCACGACGTCAGTACCGGCCGGAATGTGCTGACCGGTGCACCCCCGTACGAGGAGAAGCGAGACGGTATGACGACCGTGAGCACCAACCCGACCCCCGCCACCACTCCCGTCCAGCCCGTTCCCACCCCTCAGCCGGCCATGCGGCTGCGCGAGATCGTGTTCGGCGCGGCGTGCGCGGCGGCCATCCGTGCCGCCGCCCGGCTCGGTGTCGCCGACGCGCTGGGCGAGACACCCGCCACCGCCGCCGAGCTGGCCGCCGCGGTGAAGACCGAACCGCTGCCGCTGCAAAGGCTGCTGCGCGCCCTGTCCTGCTACGGCATCTTCACCGAGAGCCCGGACGGCGCGTTCTCCCACACCGACATGTCACGGCTGCTGCGCGAGGACGACCCGAACAGCCTCCGGTACATCTCGCTGTGGTGCACCGAGCCCTGGACGTGGGACGTCTGGCCGCGCCTCGACGACGCGGTCCGCACCGGCCGCAACGTCTTCGAGGACGTGCACGGCAAGGAGTTCTTCGACTACCTCCACCAGGACGCGCACGAGTCGGCCCAGGTGTTCAACCGGGCCATGACCACCTCCAGCGTGCAGTCGGCGCTGGACGTCGCCGCCCTCCTCGACCTCACCGGGGTGTCCGTGGTCGCCGACATCGGCGGCGGTCAGGGGCACGTGCTGGCGAGCCTGCTGGAGAAGCACCCGTCGGTGAGCGGCACCCTGATGGATCTGCCGGGTGTGGTGGCACGGGCCGACGAGCGGCTGCGGGACGGCGGCGCGCTCGCCGGCCGGGCGGCGATCGTGGCCGGGGACTGCCGCGAGGGCATCCCGGTGTCGGCCGACCTCTACATCATCAAGAACATCCTGGAGTGGGACGACGACAGCACCCGCCGGGCGCTGCGCAGCGTCGTCGCGGCCGCACGTCCGGGGGCCCGGGTCGTCGTCATCGAGAACCTCGTCGACGACTCGCCCTCGATGCGGTTCACCACGGCCATGGACCTGCTGCTGCTCCTGAACGTCGGCGGCGCCAAGCACACCCGGCAGAGTCTGGTGGAGCGGCTGTCGGAGGCCGGGCTGCTCATCGGCGAGGTCCGGCCGGTCAACCCGTACCTCCACGCGTTCGAATGCGTGGTCCCGGACTGACTCCCCGGCCCGGACAGCACGCGGATCGCCCCGGGTCCGGCCTTGCGGCCGGGCCCGGGGCGATCGTCGTCGTCAGGCGCTCGTGTCGCGCTCCCAGCGGTAGAACTCGTGGGCCATCGCGTCCTTCGGTCCCCGCCAGGTCTGCGGGTCGTACGGGCTGATGAAGGCGGTGAGCCGGTCGCTGAGGCCCCTGAACTCCGGGTGTTCGGTGACCTTGGCGATCTCCGGTCCCGGCGGGCGCTCGGACTCGATCATGTGCAGGTAGACGTCACCGAACTGGAAGAGCTTGCGCCGGGTGACGCCGACCAGGTGCGGCAGCTCGCTGCTGTCGGATGCGGCGAACAGTTCGGCGATGTCCGGCGCCGACTCCGGCGCCATCCGGGCGACGATCAGGGCGTGGTGCATCGGGTGGTGCCTTTCTGTACGCGGTCCGGGGCCCGGCCTGTCGGCCGGGCCCCGGACCGTCGGCGGAAGGTACGTCAGCCGGCCGTGACGGACGCCGAACGGCGCTCGCGGTCGCGCTGCTCGATCTTGTCCCGGATCAGCTCCATCTGGACCCGCGAGTTGCGGTTGATGTTCTCGGTCATCCAGGCGTCGTCGACCGGGGCGTCCGGACGCATCGCGAAGTCCTGCGCCCAGTGCATCCGCGTGCCGCCGGGGACCTCGGAGTACTCCCAGTGGATGTCCATGTGCTGGAAGGGACCGGGCTCGACCCGGCGGGCCCGGACCTTGCGCGCGCGCCGGTCCGTGGTCCGCTCGGAGACCCAGCTCCACACCTTGTCGTTCTCGTCCGGGTGCATCGTCAGGCGGAACGTGGTGCGCTCGCCGTCGCGCTCGATGACCTCGACCGCGGCGTACTCGCTGAACAGCGCGGGCCAGTTCTCCAGGTCGTTCGTCATGTCCCAGACGAGGTCCAGGGGTGCGGCGATGACGATCTCGTTCTCGGTGTGTCCGGACACGTCAGGCTCCTGTCATGAGGCTGTTGTTGACGAGGTCGAGGAACTCGCGGGGGGTCTTGCACCGGTCGGCGTCGGCAGGCAGGGGCCGGCCGTGCCGGTTCTCCAGCACGCCGACGATGCCGAGCAGGCCCAGCGAGTCGAGGCCGAACTCGTCGAAGGCGGTGGCGGACCGGTTCTCCATCTCCCGGGGGTCGACGGTGAGTCCGGCGCCCTTCTTCATCAGGGCGGCCAGTTCTTCGTACGTCAGTCGGTCGGTCATGAGGGACTTCTCCTTCTCACGAGGGGGTGTCGGTGGGACGGCGCAGCACCATCGCCGCGTTCGAGCCCATGAGGCCGCGGCTGAGCACCAGGGCCGTGCGCAGTTCGGCGGGGCGGGCCCGGCCGGTGACGACATCGAGGTCGTGGCACACCTCGAACACGTTGGGCGTGGGCGGGACCAGACCGTTCTCCATGGCGAGGACGGCGGCGGCCGCGTCGAGGACGGGGGCTCCGCAGTACGCCCGCCCGATCCCGGTCTTGGGCGCCGTCACCGGCACCCGCCGGCCGTGTGCGCCGAGCGCGTCGGCCAGGGCGAGCGCCTCGGCCCGGTCCGCAGCGGGCACGCCGAGTGCGTCCGCGAAGACCACGTCGATCTCCTCGGGCGCGCAGTCGGCCTCCCGCAGGGCGCCCTCGATGGCGTGGGCGAGCCCCTCGCGGGACTCCTCCCAGCGCATCGCGGTGGTGAAGGTCGCCGCGTGACCGGCGACTTCGGCCCTGATCCGGGCGCCGCGCTCCCGGGCGGGGCCCTCCGCCTCGACCACGAACATCGCGCCGCCCTCGGCGGGCACGAATCCGCAGGCGTCCGAGGTGAACGGGCGGTAGGCCCGGGTCGGCTCCTCGGTGGCGCTCAGGTCGCGGTAGCCGAGCTGGCAGACGACGGAGTAGGGCGCGAGCGGGGCCTCGGCCGCGCCGACGACCACCGCGTCGGTCCCGCGCCGGATGGACCGGGCGGCATGCGCCAGTGCGTCGAGGCCGCCGGCCTCGTCGCTGGCCACCACCGCGCACGGCCCCTTGAAACCGCCGCGGATGGAGATCTGGCCGGTGCTCGCGGCGTAGAACCAGGCGATCGACTGGTAGGGGCCGACGTACTTGGAGCCCTGTCCCCAGAGCCGTTGCAGCTCGCGCTGGCCGAACTCGCCGCCGCCGGAACCCGCGGCCGTCACCACTCCGACGCTGAACGGCTCGTCCTCGTAGTCGGCACGGCCCAGCCGGGCGTCGTCCAGGGCCATGTCGGCCGCGGCCATCGCGAAGTGGGTGAACCGGTCGGTCTGCACGAGGTAGCGTTCCTCGATCAGGCTGACCGGGTCGAAGCCCCTGACCTCGCCCGCCACGTGCAGCGGAAGCCGCTCGCACCCTTCCCGGGTGACGCGGTCCAGGACGCTCATGCCTTCCTGCGTCCGCTTCCAGAAGGCCTCGGTGGTCGTGCCGTTGGGGGCGACGACGCCGATGCCGGTGACGACCGTGCGCCGGTCCTCTCGGGTGCTCATGGTGTCCTCCCACCGGTTCTGGTCAGGGCCACCGCGGACTGGAAGCCGCCGAAGCCGCTGCCGACCGAGAGGACGCTGCGCAGCTTCAGCGGACGTGCGGTGCGCGGCACGTAGTCGAGGTCGCACTCGGGGTCGGGCGACTCGTAGTTCGCGGTCGGCGGGACCGTCTGGTGGACCAGAGCGAGCACGCAGGCCGCGATCTCTATCGCCCCGATCGCGCCGAGCGAGTGCCCGACCATCGACTTGATGGAGCTCATCGGTACGTCGTGGGCGTGCGCGCCGAGCGCCCGCTTCACGGCGGCGGTCTCGTGCCGGTCGTTCTGTTTGGTGCCCGAGCCGTGCGCGTTGACGTAGTCGATGTCCGTCGCGTCGATCCTGGCGTGTCCGAGTGCCCGGTTGATGGCCTCGGCCATCTCCAGGCCCTCCGGGGTCAGACCGGTCATGTGGTACGCGTTGCCGAAGGTCGCGTAGCCCGCGATCTCGCAGTACACCGTCGCACCGCGGGCCCGGGCGTGCTCCAGCTCCTCCAGGACGAGCACCGCGCCGCCCTCCCCCATCACGAAGCCGTCGCGGCGGGAGTCGAAGGGCCGGGAGGCGTGTTCCGGGTCCTCGTTGTTGGCCGAGGTCGCCTTGATCGCGTCGAAGCACGCCACCGTGATCGGGGTGATCGGGGAGTCGGACGCCCCCGCGATGCAGACGTCGACGCGGCCCTCCTCGATGGAGTGGAAGGCGTAGCCGATCGCGTCGAGTCCGGAGGTGCAGCCGGTCGACACGGTCTGCACCGGGCCGTGCGCGCCGACCTGCTCGGCGACGGCGGAGGCCAGCGAACTGGGCGAGAAGGCCCGTTCCAGATGGGGTCCGGCCGGGCGGTGGTCGACGTCCCAGCGCGCACCGCTGCCGCTGACCGCGACGTAGTCGTGCTCCAGCCGGGTGGTACCGCCGACCGCGGTGCCCAGCGAGACGCCCATGCGCCAGGGGTCGGTGCGCTCCTGGTCGAGGCCCGCGTCGGCGAGCGCCTCGCGGGCGGCCACCATGGCGAACTGGACGTAGCGGTCCGCGCGGGCGACCTCGTCCTCGTCCAGTCCGTACGCCGCCGGGTCGAAGTCGCACTCGGCCGCGATCCGGGACCGGAAGCCGGCCGGGTCGAAGAGCGTGATGCCGCGTGTCGCCGTGCGGCCGTTGGCGAGGAGGTCCCAGAAGGCCGGTGTGCCGATCCCGCCCGGGGCGACGACACCGACGCCCGTGACCGCCACCCGCCGGGTCATGAAGCCGCCTCGGTTCGTTCTGGCGGCGCGCTCCGCTCGGCCGTGTCCGTGTGCTCGGTGTCGACGTGTCCGAGCTCCGGACGTGGGGCGAGCGGCCCGAGGTGGAAGACCATGCGCGCCTCGGTGTCGCCGACGTTGCGGAAGCGGTGCCGGACGTGCGGGGGGATGAGCAGCCCCTGGTCGGGCCGCATCGCATGCGGCTCGCCGTCCAGGTCGACCTCCAGGAGCCCGTTCACGACGTACACGAACTCCTCCGAGTACGGGTGGTAGTGCTCGCCGATGCGGTCGCCGGGCTGGACAATGGCCAGCCCCATGAAGCCGCTGGTGGCTCCTACCGCCGTCGGGGTGAGAAGGGCGCGCAGGTCACCTCCGCGCCTGCGGTTGGGCTGGGTCTCGCTGAGGTCCACGATGCGTGGCCGGTGCATGGTCATGACTGCTTTCCTCCTGGCGCGTTGCGCGTTGTGTCGACGGGTTGAGCGAGAACCCCCCAGGGTGCTGGGGCGCGGCTCAGGACTCCGCAGCCCGCCGGTCGGTGATCAGGTGCATCTCGGACCGGGCGAGGAAGCGGGCGGCGTCCTGGTCGCTGGTGGGTACGGCGTTCGCCTCCCCGTCGAGGAGGCGTGCGAGCCTGGCCGCCTTGCCGGGGCCGTGGATGCCGAGCGCCTGTGCGGGGTGTGCGTCGAGCGGGCCGCTCACCTCCAGGAGGCGGACGACGACGTCGTCGCGCTGGAAGATCGTGCTGCTGTCGACGGGGCTGCCGGCTTCGTCGGCCTCCTCCTCGTCGTGCTCGGCCAGGAGCCGGGCCAGGGCCATGCCGCAGCCCTCCTTGGCCTGGTAGAACAGCGCGTGGCGCTTGAGCTCCCCTTCGGGGTGCCGGCCCGTCGTCACGTGGTGGACGGTGGGCAGCGCCGCCCGGGTGAAGAACATCCGCGCCGAGTCGGGGTCGGCCAGGTCGCGGTCCTGCTCCAGATACGGGTTGATCGCCTCTTCGACGGCCCGGATCTCCGGCTGCCGGGAGACGTGGCGCAGGGCCGCGAGGAGGTCTCCCTCGACCTCGACCGCCCGCACCACGCGGTTCCCGTGCATGAACAGCGAGGTGCGGCGCAGCCGGGTGTGCTCGTCGACCCGTGCCTTCGGGGAGTCGTAGTCGGCGAGGATCTTCGCGACGATCTCCTCGGTGCCAGGCTTGACGGTGAAGGTCAGCGCGTGGCGCACCACCCCGTCGCCGAGGCGGGGCGCGGCCTGGAGCCCGCCCTTGACGGGCTCGAAGCTCTCCTCGAACGCGGCGCCGGTCTCCCGCAGGACGCTGAAGCGCAGCGAGCGGGTGTCGCGTACGCAGCTGTGCAGGGGCTGGACCGTGGCGACGTGGTCCTCGCTGTTGACCCAGGCGAGGAAGGGCGGCGCGCTCTCCCACTCGCTGGTGATGAGCCACTGGGAGGGGTTCTCGATGGACTGGCACAGCTGGTCGCTGATGTGGCCGGGGATGGAGGCCACCTGGTTGCGCATGTGCTCGTAGGCCTCCAGGAACTGCTTCTGGGCGCCGTCGTGCAGGTCAAGCAGCAGGATGACCCGCAGCCTGGATCCGTCGAAGGCGGACTGGGAGGTCCGTTCCGAGAGGGTGGTGGTCATCTGTCGAACTCCTTCGAGACGGTTGGGCGGCCCGGCCTGCCGGTTCGCTGGGTAACCGGCGGCTGTCGAGTGGAAAGCGGAGCGGGGAGTCTCCCGGCGGATGCGCACGGTCCGCCCCGGACCGCGGGCGTCGTCTCCGTCACCGATCGTGAAACGCTGGTCCGCCTGACGCGAGATTTATGAACCGTTCAGGTGAGCGGGCGTCCGAACCGCTCCGACCAGGCTCCGACAAGGGCATGGACACTGCATCTGTACGGCGTCCGAGCTGGAGCAACTGATGAACGAGAACGTCGACCTCCACGTACCGGTCCTCATCGTGGGCGGCTCCCTGGTGGGCCTGTCCGCGTCCCTTTTCCTCGGCCGGCTCGGCGTCGAGCATCTGCTGGTCGAGAAGCACGCGGCCACCTCGACGCATCCGCGTGGCCGCGGCAACAACGTGCGGACGATGGAGGTCTTCCGCAGGGCCGGGGTGGAGCCGCAGATCCGGGCGGCCGCGTCGGTGCTGGCGGAGAACCACGGGATTCTGCAGGCCGGGTCGTTGACCGGTGACGATCAGGAGTGGCTGTTCAAGGAGATCGACCCGGGTGGCGCACTCGCCCGGTTCAGCCCGACCGGCTGGTGCCTGTGCAGCCAGAACGACCTGGAGCCGGTGCTGCTGGACCGGGCCCGGGAGCAGGGCGGCGATCTGCGGTTCTCCACCGAACTGCTGTCGTTCGACCAGGACGGGTCAGGGGTCGGGGCGGTCCTGAAGAACCGGGAGACCGGCGAGCACACCACCGTGCGGGCGGACTATCTCATCGCGGCCGACGGTCCGCGCAGCCCGGTGCGTGAGCAGTTGCGCATCGGCCGGTCGGGCGCCGGAGACCTGTTCCACAACGTGAGTATCACCTTCCGTTCCCGCGGGCTCGCCGATGTGCTCGGCGACCGGCGCTTCATCGTGTGCTACCTGACCGCCCCGGAGGCGGACGGAGCGCTGCTGCCGGTGGACAACGAGGAGCGCTGGGTCTTCCACGCACCGTGGAAGCCCGACGCGGGCGAGACGCTGGAGGACTTCACGGACGAGCGGTGCGCCGAGCACATCCGGCGGGCGGTCGGCGCTCCCGGCATCGACGTGGAGATCACCGGAAAGGCGCCGTGGCACGCGGCGGAGCGGGTGGCGGACCGCTACTCCCGGGGCCGGGTGTTCCTCGCCGGTGACTCGGCGCACGAGATGTCGCCGACGGGGGCGTTCGGCTCCAACACGGGTATCCAGGACGCGCACAACCTGGCGTGGAAGCTCGCCGCCGTGCTGCGCGGTGAGGCGGGGCCGGGGCTGCTGGAGACCTACGGTGCGGAGCGGGCGCCGGTGGCGCGGGCGACGAGCGAGCGTGCCTCGGCGCGTTCCGGCGAACACAGCCACCCGGGGTACGCCCCGCCGCCCACCGTGGGCGGCGGGAAGCGCGGCGGAATGCTGAACGTGGCACTGGGCTACCGCTATGTGGAGGGTGCGGTGCTGGGCGTCTCCCCGGATCAGCCGGTGGTGCCCCAGGGGATGCAGCTGACGGGTGAACCGGGCAGCCGGGCGCCGCACTTGTGGGTCCTGCGGGCGGGGACACGGATCTCCACCCTGGACCTCTACGAGCGGTCTTTCGTGCTGCTCGCCGATGGCGCGGACGTGGCGTGGCGGCGGGCGGCGGCGCGGGTCGGCGAACAACTCGCGGTACGGCTGGACGCGTTCGGCATCGGCTCCGGTCCCGGCGGCGATCTGGAGCCGGAGGCCGGTGCCGACTGGGCCGAGGCGCACGGGACGAGCAGCGAGGGCGCCGTGCTGGTACGCCCCGACGGCTTCGTCGCCTGGCGCTCGGAGACGGGGGTTCCGGACGCGGAGGCGACGCTGCGGGACGTCATGGTGTCGCTGCTGAGCCGGGGCTGACCGTTCGGGCGGCCGGGTGCCGCCCGTGATGTCCCGTCAGGCCACGCCGAACGACCGGAGTGCCGCGAGGAATTCCTCCGGTCGCTCGGTGTGGACGAGATGGCCGGCGTCGATGGTGACGAGCCGGCAGCCGGGGATCCGGTGGGCCATCCAGACGAGGTCGTCCTGGTCGATCTGGCTCGTCGGGCCGCCGCCGATGATGAGGGTGGGTGCGGTGATCTCGCCCAGGCGTTCCCGGATGGCCGGGTCCGGTTCATTGAGCTGGGCGTTGATGGAGGGCACGACGGGCCAGTCGAAGTCCAGCTCCCCGTCGGGGCGTTCGACGGGCCCGCGGGGCGGGTCGAGGGGGAAGGGCGGTGGGGCCTCCTCGATGACGAGCCGGCCGACGAGTCCCGGCTGCCGCTCGGCGAGCAGCAGGGCCGCGACGCCGCCCATGGAGTGTCCGACGACCGTCGCGCCGGAGAGGTTGCGGGCCTCCAGGAAGGCGTGCAGATCGTCGCGGAACAGCTCGAAGGAGTAGCGGCCGGTCCAGTCGCTGAGGCCGTGGCCGCGGAAGTCGAGTGCGTACACACGGTGTGCGGAGGCCAGGCCCTCGGCGATGCCGGTCCAGGTCCGGCTGTCGCCGCAGCGTCCGTGGACCAGCACGACCGGCGGTGCGAACGCGTCTCCCCACACCCGGTAGGCCAGCCGTATCCCGCCCGCCTGCACGCTCCGCACGTCCGGGTCCAGGAAGGCGGTGACGGTCCGCACGAAGGCCCCCTCGTCGTCGAGCCAGGGGAAGTGTCCGGCGCCGCGTTGCACGGCGAACTCGGCGTGCGGGAAGAGCGCGGCCAGTTCGGCGGCCCGGTCGGGGGTGGTCACTCCGTCGTACTCTCCGGCGAGGACGAGCACCGGCGCAGGCAGTTCGCGCAGAGCGGCCACCGTGGCGGGCGGGTCGAACGCTCCTTGCCCGTAGTAGGCCCCGGCCGCATCGGCGTTGATCTGCGCCGCGGACGAGGCGGCGTGCGCCCGCGCCGCCGCGTCCCAGCGGCCGTAGAGGAACGGGCGTGCGGTGGCGCGGAGTTCGTCGGTGAGGTGTCCGGCCCAGATCTGTTCCAGGGCCCCGAGCGCATCCTCGTACCAGGGTTCCGCGCGACGCAGCGCGGCGGCCTCGCGCGCCTCGCGTTCGGCGAAGCCGAGGCCGGTGGCCCGTGTTCCGGGGGCGATGAGAAGGAGGTTGCGCAACGCCTCCGGATACCGGGCGGCATAGAGCGCGGCGAGCTCTCCCGCGGCCGAGTGGGCGAGCAGATCGATGTGTTCCAGACCCAGGTGTTCGCGCAGTGCCTCGATGTCGTCGACCATCCGGTCGCAGCGGTAGGTGGCGGTGTCCTCCGGCACGGCGGAGTCCCCGGTACCGCGCAGGTCCAGCAGCACCAGTTGCCGGCCGGCGTCCAGCCCGCCCAGGTCTCCGAGGTAGGCGCTGGCCCGCATGGCCCCGCCCGGCAGGCAGATCAGGGGCTCGCCCTGCCCGGCGAGGTGATACGCGAGCTCGGTTCCGTCGTACGCGTGGAAAGTCGGCATGGAACCATCCAAACAGGGCCGACCGGGTGACGCAGCCCTGTTCGGTACGAGCGTATCCGTGGCACTGCCCGGCTCCTGTCGTGGGGCACGCGCGGTGTCGCGCCTCTTGCCATGGGGCGCAAGATCCTGAATTACTGCTCCCGGGAGGAACGACCGAATGATCGGTCGCCTGCACGGCGCACGGAAGAGGGAGATCCGCATGACGGCTCTGCTGGACGCGGCGGAACGGATGGACCGCGAGGAGCTACGGGCCCTCCAGCTCGAACGGCTGCGGGCGACACTGCACCACGCGTACAACCACGTCGCCCACTACAGGGAGGCGTTCGACCGGGCGGGACTGCGTCCGGACGACTGCCGCTCGCTCGCCGACCTCGCCCGCTTTCCCTTCACCACCAAGGCCGATCTGCGGGACAACTACCCGTTCGGGATGTTCGCGGTGCCCGAGGACCAGGTGCGCAGGATCCACGCCTCCAGCGGCACGACGGGCCGGCCCACCGTCGTCGGCTACACCCAGGGCGATCTGGACACCTGGGCCGATGTGGTGGCCCGCTCCATCCGGGCGGCCGGCGGCCGGCCCGGGCAGAAGGTCCACATCGCTTACGGGTACGGGCTGTTCACCGGCGGGCTCGGTGCGCACTACGGCGCGGAGCGGCTCGGCTGCACGGTCGTTCCCGCATCCGGCGGGATGACCGCCCGCCAGGTCCAGCTGATCCAGGACTTCCGGCCCGACATCATCATGGTGACGCCGTCGTACATGCTCACGCTCCTGGACGAGTTCGAGCGGCAGGGCGTCGACCCGCGGGCGACCTCGCTGAAGGTGGGCATCTTCGGCGCCGAGCCGTGGACGCAGGAGATGCGGCGCGAGATCGAGGAGCGGTTCGCGATCGACGCGGTCGACATCTACGGACTCTCCGAGGTGATGGGCCCGGGTGTCGCCCAGGAGTGCGTGGAGACGAAGGACGGGCTGCACATCTGGGAGGACCACTTCTATCCGGAGGTGGTCGACCCGTTCACCGGTGAGGTGCTGCCCGAGGGCGCGGAGGGTGAGCTGGTGTTCACCTCGCTCACCAAGGAGGCCATGCCGGTGATCCGTTACCGGACCCGGGATCTGACCCGGCTGCTGCCGGGGACCGCACGGGTCTTCCGGCGGATGGAGAAGGTGACCGGCCGCAGTGACGACCTGGTGATCCTTCGCGGGGTGAACCTCTTCCCGACCCAGATCGAGGAGATCGTGCTCCGTACGCCGGCTGTGTCGCCGCACTTCCAGCTGCGGCTGACGCGTGAGGGCCGGCTGGACGTACTGACGGTGCGCGCGGAGGCCCGTGCGGGGGCGACGCCGGAGCAGCGGGCGGCCGCCGCCGCGTCGGTCGCGGCCGCCGTCAAGGACGGGATCGGGGTCTCGGTCGGGGTGGAGATCCTCGACCCCGAGACGCTGGAGAGGTCGGTCGGCAAGTTCAGGAGGATCGTCGACGAGCGCGACCGGCCGGGCGGCTGAGGTCCACCGGCCCGGCCGATGCGGATCAACTCACCATGGGTCCGGCGTGGTTGCTGTGGCAGTATGCGTCGATGTGGTGAAGGCGCGCAGGGGAGACGTGCCGGAACCGCCACCCGTCCCGACTGTTCCGCGCACTTCGCACCAGCCGCGCGCCGAAGAACCCTGGAGCTCTCCATGACGTCAGGCACGGCCAACTCTCCGATCGACACCAGCAGGCCGCACCCGGCACGTGTCTACGACTATCTGCTGGGCGGCAAGGACAACTACCCGGTGGACCAGGAGCTCGGGGAGCAGATGCCGCCCGTAGCGAAGGCCGCGGTGGCGCAGAACCGTGCGTTCATGCACCGGGCGGTCGGCTGGGCCGCGCGCACGGGCATCGACCAGTTCCTCGACATCGGAACGGGCATTCCGACCCGGCCGAACCTCCACCAGATAGCGCAGGAGATCAACCCCGCGGCCAGGGTGGTCTACACGGACAACGATCCGATCGTCCTGCGCCATGCCGAGGCGCTGCTCGTCAGCACCCCCGAGGGCGCCACCGAGTACCTCGACGCCGATGTGCGCGAGCCGGGGAAGATCCTGGACCACGCCCGGAACCTGCTGGACTTCGAGCGGCCCGTCGCGCTGTCCCTCGTAGCGCTCATGCACTTCGTTCCCGACGAGGACGATCCCTACGGCATCACGCGCACCCTCCTGGACGCGCTGCCCGCCGGGAGTTGTCTGGTGCTCTCGCACTTCACCAGCGATTTCCTCTCCGCCGAGCAGGACAAGACCGAGGAGTACCGGTCGAGCGGCATCAGCCTGCGCCCCCGGACGCGCCCGGAGGTCGCCCGGTTCTTCGACGGACTCGACCTCGTCGAGCCGGGGCTGGTCACGGCTCCCCGGTGGCACCGGGACGCGCCGGTTCCGGAGGAGAGCACCGGCGCCACGGACAGCTTCTACGTCGGGGTCGCCCACGTACGGTGACGGCCGGCCCGCGCCGCCGCCGGTCGCGGGCGGGATCGTGGCCCCGCGTCGTGGCCCCTATCCGGTGAAACGGTCGCGCAGCTCGCGCTTGAGGATCTTTCCGCTGGCGTTGCGCGGGAGCCCGTCCACGAAGAGCACCCTCTTGGGGGCCTTGAAGTGGGCGAGCCTCTCGCGGGCGTGGGCGATCAGCTCGGTCTGTGTCGCGCTCGCCCCGTCGCGCAGTACGACGACGGCGGTGACGGCCTCGATCCAGCGTTCGTCGGGCAGTCCGACGACTGCGGCCTCGGCGACCGCGGGATGGGTGTAGAGGGCGTCCTCGACCTGGCGGGAGGCGACGAGGACACCACCGGAGTTGATGACGTCCTTCACCCGGTCGACGACGGTGAAGTAGCCCTCCGGGTCGCGCACGGCGAGGTCGCCGGAGTGGAACCAGCCGTCGCGGAACGCCTCGGCGCTCTCCTGCGGCTTGTCCCAGTAGCCGTTGCACAGCTGGGGCGAGCGGTACACCACTTCGCCGGCCGTCCCGTCGGGCACGTCCTTGCCGTTCTCGTCGACGACCCTGGCCTCGACGAAGAGGACCGGCCTGCCGCAGGAGTCCATCCGGCCCTCGTGCTCGTCGGGTCCAAGGACCGTGGCCAGCGGGCCGATCTCGCTCTGTCCGAAACAGTTGTAGAAGGCCAGTCCGGGCAGCCGGTCGCGGAGTCGTTCGAGCACCGGCACGGGCATGATCGACGCGCCGTAGTACGCCTTGCGCAGCCCGCCGAGGTCACGCCGTTCGAAGTCAGGGTGGTTGGCGAGGCCGATCCAGACGGTGGGCGGGGCGAAGAGGCTGTCGGCCTGTCCGGACTCGACGAGGTCGAAGATCCGGCCCGCGTCCGGGGCGTCCAGGACGGTGTTCTCGGCGCCGACCGCGAGGTAGGGCAGCAGGAACACGTGCATCTGCGCGGAATGATAGAGCGGCAGGGCGTGGACGGGCCGGTCGGCGGCGCGCAGGTCGAGGGCGGTGACGGCGCTGACGTACTCGTGCACGAGGGCGCCGTGCGTCATCATCGCTCCCTTGGGGAGCGCGGTGGTGCCCGAGGTGTAGAGCAGCTGGGCGAGATCGTCCGCGCCCGGTTCGTGGCCGGAGGCGAAGGCGCGCGGTGTGGCCAGTTCGGCCAGCAGGGAGTCCGGGGCGTCGCGCAGCGGCCGTACCGCGTAACGGTCCGGGACGCGGTCGACGAGATCCGGGTCGGTGAGGACCAGGGAGCTTCCTGACTGGCTCAGGATGTACGCGAGGTCCTCGCCCGTGAGGTTCTGGTTGACGGGGACGTGGACGAGCCCGGCCCGGGCGCAGGCGAGGAAGCCGATCAGGTACGCGTCGGAGTTGTGGGCGTAGGAGGCCACCCGGTCCCCCGGGCGCAGCCCGTGGCCGTCCATGAGGACGGCGGCGGCGGTGCCGACCGCCTCGTCGAGGCCTCGGTAGGTCCAGGTCCGGTCGGCGTACCGCAGAGCGGTGCGCTCGGGGGTGCGCCCCGCGCTGCGGGTCAGGACACCGTCGACTGTGCTGCTGCGTACACCTGTCATGGCGTGATCCTGTGCGGGCGGGGCCCGGCGGTCAAGGGCTGATCGCGAGGAAGACGAACGCGGCGGGGACCGAGGGCCGGACTCCGCCCCTCAGCAGGGTGGCGCGTCCCGCACGGCGACCGGCGCGCCCACCACACCATCAGCGCGAGCGGCACCAACGGGTGGCGCTCGGTCCGAGGTGGGCCGGTCAGGCGCGTCCCTCCCAGTAGGGCTCGCGCAGCCGGCGTTTGTAGAGCTTGCCGTTGGGGTCCCGGGGCATCGTCGTGATGAAGCCGAGGGTCTTGGGGCGTTTGTACCCGGCGAGCAGTTCCGCGCAGTGGCCGAGGATCGCCGCGGCGAGCGCGTCGCCCGCCTCGTGCCCCTCGGCCGGTTCGACGACCGCTCTGACCTCCTCGCCCCAGTCGGCGTGCGGAATGCCGAAGACGGCGGCGTCGGCGACGGCTGGGTGGGTGAGGAGGGCGCTCTCGATCTCGGCGGGGTAGATGTTGACCCCGCCGGAGATGATCATGTCGATCTTGCGGTCGCGGAGGAAGAGATAGCCGTCCTCGTCGAGGATGCCGAGATCGCCGACGGTGAAGAAGTCCCCGATGCGGTTCTTCCGCGTCTTGCCCTCGTCCTTGTGGTAGCTGAATCCGCCGGTGCTCATCTTCATGTAGACGGTGCCGAGTTCACCGGGTGCGAGGCGGTTTCCCTCGTCGTCGTGGACCGCGAGTTCGCTGATCGGCCAGGCCCGGCCGACGGTGCCCGGTTTGCGCAGCCAGTCCTCGGCGGTGGCGAAGGCGCCGCCGCCCTCGCTGGCCGCGTAGTACTCCTCGACGCACTGCCCCCACCAGTCGATCATGGCGCGTTTGACGTGGTCGGGGCAGGGCGCGGCCCCGTGGATGGCGTGGCGCATCGCCGTGACGTCGTACCTCCGCTTCACCTCGTCGGGCAGCGCGAGAAGGCGGTGGAACTGGGTCGGGACCATGTGCGTGTGCGTACAGCGGTGGGTGTCCATCGCCCGCAGCATCTCCTCGGGCGACCACTTGTCCATCAGGACCAGGGGGTGGCCGATGTGCAGGGCCGCTCCCGCGAACTGAAGGACCGCGGTGTGGTAGAGCGGTGAGCAGACGAGATGGACGTTGCCGTCGAAGGGTTTGATGCCGAAGATGCCGAGGAAGCCGCCGAGGTAGGTCTCCTCGGGCAGCTTTCCGGGCAGCGGGCGCCGGATGCCGCGCGGCCGGCCTGTGGTGCCGGAGGTGTAGTTCATGACCCAGCCGAGGGTGCGTCCCTCCGGGGGCGATACCGGCCGGTTCCGGAGCAGTTCGCCGTACGGGCGGAAGCCCTCGGCCGCGCCGACGCCGTAACGGTGGCTCGCCGGCAGCTTCGCCTCGTCGGCGGCGGCGGTCGCGGCGGCCGCGAAGCGTTCGTGGGCGATGAGCACCTTGGCGCCGGAGTCGGAGACGATCCAGGCGATCTCCGGGCCGACGAGGTGGTGGTTGACCGGGACGAGATAGAACCCGGCCTGCGAGGCGGCCAGGTAGGCGGTGAGGAACTCGACGCCGTTGGGCAGGACGACGGCGAAGGCGTCGCCCTCCTCCAGACCTGCTGCGCGCAGTCCGTGGACCATCCGGTTGGCGTCCGCGTGCAGCCGTCCGGCTGTCCAGCTCTCGCCGTCGGGTGCGATCAGGATCGTACGGTCGGGGTCGGCGGCGGCCTGGGCCCAGAAGCCGTTGGGCGGCTGGTTCATGCGGTGCTCCGTCCGGCGATGCGGTTGATCCGGTCCACTGCACGTTCGAACCCCCGGGTGAGGTCGTCGAAGACGGCCTGCACGCTGCGCTCGGTGTTCATCCGGCCGACGATCTGGCCGACGGGGGTGCCGAGCAGGGCGCCCGTCTCGTACTTCTGGATCCGCGAGACGGCCTCGGCGACCAGCAGCCCCTGGAGTGGCATGGGCAGGGTTCCGGGCCCCGACGGGTCGTCCCAGGCGTCGGTCCATTCGGTACGGAGCTGGCGTGCGGGTTTCCCGGTGAGGGCGCGGGATCGGACGGTGTCGCCGGATCCCGCGGCGAGGAGTTTGGCGGTGAGGGCGCGGGAGTGCATGTCGGCCTCCTCCGTGGTGAGCCAGAGGGAGCCGAGCCAGACGCCCTGGGCGCCGAGGGCGAGTCCGGCGGCGATCTGTTCGCCGCTGCCGATGCCGCCGGCGGCGAGGACGGGGAGCGGGCCCACGGCGTCCACGACGTCCGGGACCAGCACCATGGAGGCGATCTCCCCGGTGTGGCCTCCCGCTTCATAGCCCTGGGCGACGACGACGTCGATGCCCGCGTCCGCGTGGTGTCCCGCGTGCCGGGCGCTGCCGGCCAGAGCGGCGACGAGGACGTCGTGCTCGTGGGCGCGGGCGATGACGTCGGCGGGCGGTGAGCCCAGCGCGTTGGCGAGGAGCTTGATGGGGTAGTCGAACGCCACGTCGAGCTGGTTGCGTGCGACCTCCTCCATCCAGCCGGTGATGCGCCAGCCCGATGCCTCGCCCTCGGCGAGTTCGGGAACGCCGTGCTCGGCGAGGGTCTCCCGGACGAACTGCCGGTGTCCGGCCGGGATCATCGCCTCGACATCGGCCTCGCTCACGCCCTCCACCTTCTTCGCGGGCATGACGACATCGAGGCCGTACGGTTTCCGGTCGGTGTGCTCCTGCATCCAGTCGAGGTCGCGTGCGAGGTCGTCGGGGGCGGTGTAGCGGACCGCTCCGAGCACGCCGAATCCGCCGGCCCTGGTGATGGCCGCGGCCACCGCGGGGAACGGCGTGAAGCCGAAGATGGCGTGCTCGATCCCCAGTCTCTTGCTCAGCTCCGTCTCCATGGGCGGCAGGATGCCGCAGTCGTGCGGCCGAGGGAAGAGATTTTCTGATGCTGTGTCAGATTCTTTGTGGCTCCGGGGACTCCGGGACGACGGAGGGGGCCAGTACCCTCTGCCTCGGCAGGAAGTTTCACAGTCGGACGAGATTTCGAAAGTTACTTTCACGCAGTGGGAAGGGGTTCCGGATGACCGAGGACACGGCGGGCGGGGGCATCAGCCGGCGGAGGCTGGGCAGTGGGATGCTGGCCCTGGGCGGAGCACTCGCCCTGGCGCCGGTTCCGTTCGCGGAGCGGGCGTCTGCCACGGAGTCGGGGGCGGGGTCGTCGGGTATGCGCGCAGGAACCGCGGCGGGATCACCGTCCGGGCAGAGCAGGCCGACACTGCGGCGCGGATCCGCCGCCCGCGCCGGCCTGCTCCAGGAACCGCTCGACCAGCTCGTCGCCGAGGCGGAGAAGTACCTCGCCGACTCCCCCGCGCACCCCTGGTACGCGGGCGCGGTGCTGCTCGCCGGGCGGGGCGGGACGGTCGCGCTGCACCGCCCGATCGGCAAGGCGCTGCGCTACGCGGCGTACGACGAGAAGACCGACACCGGTGTGGAGTTCCCGCCTGAGCAGCAGATCCCCATGGCCCAGGACACGGTCTTCGACCTGGCGTCGGTGTCGAAGCTGTTCACCTCGATCCTGGCCGTGCAGCAGATCGAACGCGGCAGGCTGGAGCTGGAGGCGACCGTCGCCTCGTACCTGCCCGACTTCGCCGGCGGCGGCAAACAGGACGTCACGATCCGTCAGCTGCTCACGCACACCTCCGGCTTCCGCGCCTGGATCCCGCTCTACTCGGCGCCGACCCGGGAGGGGAAGCTGGAGCTGATCTGGAACGAGGTACCGGCGAGCCCGCCCGGCACGGCCTACCTCTACTCCGACCTCAATCTGATCTCGCTCCAACTGGTGCTGGAGAAGATCACCGGTCACACCGAGGACGTACTGCTCCGTGAGCAGATCACCGCTCCGCTCGGGATGCAGCGCACCCGCTACAACCCGCCGGCCTCCTGGAAGCCGAAGATCGCCGCGACCGAGGACGCCCGGCCGCCGTGGTCCGGGCTGGACCGCGGGCTGGTCTGGGGCGAGGTGCACGACGAGAACGCCTACAGTCTCGACGGCGTCGCCGGCCACGCGGGGGTCTTCTCGTGCGCCTGGGACCTGGCGATCCTCGCCCGCACGCTCCTGAACGGCGGGGTCTACGGGCGCGCGAGGATCCTCTCCGCCCACTCGGTGGACCTGCTGTTCACCGACTTCAACACGGCGTTCCCCGGTGATGCGCACGGCCTCGGCTTCGAGCTCTACCAGCACTGGTACATGGGGGCGATGGCCACCCCGCGCACGGCCGGCCACACCGGTTTCACCGGCACCAGCCTGGTACTGGACCCGACGACGGACTCGTTCCTGATCGTGCTGGGCAATTCGGTGCACCCGGTGCGCGACTGGCGCTCCGGCAGCGCGCCGCGCGTGGCGACCGCCAACCAGCTGGCTCGCGCCGTCGCCGTCCCGCCCGCCCGCGGCCGCACGGCCTGGTTCTCCGGTATGACCAGCGCCTCCTCGGCCACACTGGCCCTCCCGCCGCTGACCCTCGCCTCCTCGCGCGCCCGGCTGAGCTGTGCCCTGTGGTGGGACACCGAACCGGACTCCGACTTCCTGTTCCTGGAGGCCTCATCGGATGCGGGATCCACCTGGCGGCCGGTCCCGTTCACGACCGTCCCGACGCCACAGGAACAGCGACCGCGGCCCGAGGACCATCCGGCCGGTTCCGTCTCGGGCTGGTCGGGGCGCGTCTGGCACCGGCTGGACGCCGACCTGTCGACCTGGCGCGGCAGCGAGGCACGGCTGCGGTGGCGGTACGCCACGGACCAGTTGTACGTGGGCCGCGGGGTCTACGTCGACGCCATCCGGGTCGAGGACGGCGGCCGTACCGTCTTCGACGAGGGCAGGCCGGGCGATGCCCGTCGCATCGAGGCCGACGGCTGGTCCCCCTCGACGGACTGAGACGGACCCGCACTTACCGCGCGGGCGGACCGGCGGGGGTACGGGCCGGCCGGATCCGACGGCGGATGCCCGTCCGGCACGCGACAACGCAGTACGGCCTGCCCGCCGTCGGGCAGGCCGTACGCCGTGAGGCGCCGCACGGGCCTTGCTCGCGCACACCGGGCGGTGAGGACGGAGAGTGCCTCTCCACACCGGGGTCCGCGGCGGGCCGGTGGGCCTGGGACAGGCCTGCGTCTGCGTCTGCGTGGTCGGCCCCGAGCCTGCGCGGCGAGTCCGCCGTCACACGGACCGGCCAACGCCGTGGACTCCCCCGCTGATCGGGTCTTCCCCACCCGCAGGTGGACTCGGCGGCCGGTCACAACCGTGCCCCGGCGGCCTTGAGCGCCTTGTGGATGATCCGGACGGAGCCGTCGTGGTCACGCCGCCGGCCGCCGTATCCCACCGAATTTTTCCAGCTTCGAAATATTTCGATAGCCAACCCCTCCACTTTCGGGCAGCAAATCACCCAAAGCGACGCACCACTTGACGAACACCCAGGTCGGAAGTGCGACCGATGAACGCATTCTGCAATTGCGACGGGCCACGACCACCTGAACCAAGCACTCTTTCGGCGAGCTTTCGCAACTCTCGGATGCGAATGTCCCTATCCGTCCCATGATTCACCCCTGCCTTGAGCCCACGGCCGTACATATACGCAGGTCAAACCAATTGATCGAGATATCCGAGCGGTTCACGTTCTCGAAATATTTCGGAAATGTGGCGTTGACGAGCCTTTGTGGCGCGCGCATACTCTCCCTCGCTCCCCGCACCACCCGATCAACCGGAAGAAGGTGTTGGAAAGTGATCGTCCGTTCCCCGTCCGGCCCGGAGCCCGCCCGTCCACCGCTCCGCTCCCGGGCACGAAGAGCATTCACCCTCGTTACGGCGGGAGTCCTCACCGCTGCCGGTGTGCTGTCGCTGGCGGGGACCGCCGACGCGGCGACCACGCTCGGCGCCTCGGCCGCCGCCAAGGGCCGCTACTTCGGCGCCGCCGTCGCCGCCGGCCACCTCGGCGAGTCGGCGTACGCCTCCACGCTGGACACCGAGTTCAACATGGTGACGCCCGAGAACGAGATGAAGTGGGACGCCGTCGAAGGCACCCGCAACACGTTCAGCTTCGGGTCCGCGGACCAGATCGTCAGTCACGCGCAGGGACGGGGCATGAAGGTCCGCGGCCACACCCTGGTCTGGTACTCACAGCTGCCCGGCTGGGTCGGCGGGCTCGGCGCCGACGATCTGCGCTCGGCGATGAACAACCACATCACCAAGGTGATGGACCACTACAAGGGCAAGATCTACGCCTGGGACGTGGTCAACGAGGCGTTCCAGGACGGCGGCAGCGGAGCACGGCGCAGCTCACCCTTCGAGGACAAGCTCGGCAGCGGCTACATCGAGGAGGCGTTCCGCACCGCCCGCGCGGCCGATCCCGGCGCCAAGCTCTGCTACAACGACTACAACACCGACGGCCAGAACGCCAAGAGCAACGCGGTCTACGCCATGGTGAAGGACTTCAAGCAACGCGGTGTGCCCATCGACTGTGTCGGCTTCCAGTCGCACTTCAACAGCAACTCGCCCGTCCCCGGCGACTACCGGGCCAACCTCCAGCGCTTCGCCGATCTGGGTGTCGATGTCCAGATCACCGAACTGGACATCGAGGGCTCGGGCTCGGCGCAGGCCGCCGGTTACACCGAGGTCGTGAACGCCTGCCTGGCCGTGTCCCGCTGCGCGGGCATGACCGTCTGGGGTGTGACCGACAAGTACTCGTGGCGCAGCGGCGGCACACCGCTGCTGTTCGACGGCGACTACGCCAAGAAGCCGGCGTACACCGCGGTACTGACGGCGCTGGGCGGCTCCGGCGGGGGCGGGGGTGGTGACGGCGGCACCGGTGGCGCCACCTGCACCGCGACCTACGCCAGGACGGACACCTGGGGCGACCGGTTCAACGGCCAGGTGACGGTGACGGCGGGGAGTTCCGCGATCGGCGGCTGGACGGTCCCTGTCACCGTGACGTCCCCGCAGAAGGTCTCCACCACCTGGAACGGCACCCCGTCCTGGGACAGCAGTGGCAACGTGATGACCATGAGGCCCAACGGCAACGGGAATCTCGCCGCCGGGGCCTCGGTGTCCTTCGGGTTCACCGTGATGACGAACGGCAACACAGCGGCGCCCTCCGTCGGCGCCTGCACCGCCTCCTGACCCGCCCGGGGCCCGGGGCCCGGTCGGCCACCCGGCCGCCCCGCCCCGGGCTTCCGTCCGGGCACCGCGCGAGGGCAATCCCTCAGTGGCGATGCCTCAGCGGCGGTGCCCTCGCGCCTGCCGCACCCCGTTCACCGGAGCGCCGCCGTCGGGGCCGCCGGCTCGTCGGTGTGCGTACGGCCCGCCGGCACCTTGGCCCCGACCGGTGCGGGCGCGGTCGACTCCCGAACCACCAGCCGCGGCCTGATCAGGAGCGACCGTCCCGCCACCGGCGCCGAGTCGATCCGGGCCCGCAGTTGCTGGAAGGTCTCGGCCGCCATCTCCGGCAGTGGCTGGCGGACCGTGGTGAGCGGCGGCTCGAAGAGGTCGGCCAGCAGGATGTCGTCGAACCCGACGACCGAGATGTCCTGTCCCGCCGTGCGTCCGGCGTCCTTCGCACCCCGGCAGATCCCGATCGCGCACATGTCGTTGATGGCGACGAACGCGGTGGGCGGGCGCGGGCCACCGAGCAGTTCGCGGGCGGCGTTGCGCCCCAGCTCGGCGGCGTCCTTGTCGCCGAACTCGGCGGTGTCGGCGCCGGGCCAGACGATCGCGTCGGCCGGATCGAGACCGGCCGACTCCAGGGCCGCCCGGAAGCCGCGCAGCCGCTCACGGCGGTTGACACTGTTGACCGACCCCGAGACGAACGCCAGCCGCCGGTGGCCCAGCTCCAGCAGATGGCGGGTGGCGAGCTCGGCGCCCATCGCGTTGTCGACGCTGATGGATGCCAGCGACGCCGGGTCGCCGGCCTGGGCGGTGCGGTCGAAGGCGACCATCTTCAGCCCGCGGCCGAGCAGCGGCGCCACATGTTCGAGGGACGGCAGCGAGGAGCAGAGCACCACCCCGCTCACCCCGTCGGCCAGCAGTTCCTCGCCGTACTTGAGCTCGCGGGCCGGATCACGCTCGCTGTTGCACAGCAGTACGTGGTAGCCCTCGGCCAGCGCGATGGCCTCCAGCTCCCGGGCGAGCGCCCCCCAGAAGGGGTTGGCGACGGACGGCACGATCAGGCCGATGACCTTGATCCGGCCGGTGCGCAGCATCCTCGCCGCACGGTTGGGCCGGTAGCTGAGCTGCTCGATCACCCGCTCCACGCGGGCCAGGGTGGCCGCCTGCATACGGTCCGTACGACCGTTGAGGACGTTCGACACGGTGCTCGCGGATACTCCCGCGGCCTCCGCGACCTGATGGATCGTTACCCCGCTCATGCCACCTCCGGTTCGGAACGTGTTCAGCCAGACTAGTGTACCGATTTACTGAACTCTCTTCACCGGTACACCGGTTAACTTCCCCGAAAATTGTTGTGCATCAGCTGTTGACGCACCTCTTGGCGCGTTCTTAGTCTCAGTGCATCGATTTACCAGCGCTTCCCAGCCATACACGGGTTGCCATCGCTGGATCGATCCACTGCCTCCACCTCAAAAGGGGTGCCCATGGAACTCAAACGACGGTCGCTGCTCGCTGCCATCGGTGCCGGTACGGCCGCGGCCGCACTCTCCGGCTGCGGCACCGGCTCCTCGGCGGCCGGCTCCGCCGACGGTCCCGCCGAGGGCGAGATCACGCTGCTCACCCCGATCTACGAAGGCGCCGACGGCAAGACACTGTTGGAGAAGGAGATCCTCGGCGGCTTCCGGAAGAAGTATCCGGACGTCAAGGTGAACGTGGACTACACCACGTACGCCCAGCTCAACGAGAAGATCACCACTGGTCTCGCGGGCGGCCTGCTGCCCGATGTGCTGATGATGGGCGTCGGCTGGATCCCCCCGTTCGCGGCCAAGAAGGCGATCGCCCCACTGCCCGAGAAGTTCGCCACGGCGCACGACTACGAGAAGCGGGTGCTGGAGCCGTCCCGTTACGACGGCAAGCTGTACGCGCTGCCGGTGGTCCTGGACACCCGCATCGTCGTCTACCGCAAGGACCACTTCGCCGAGGCCGGGATCAAGAAGACTCCGGCCAACTGGGCGGAGCTGCGGGCCGTGGCCAAGCAGCTGACGACAGGTGGTCGGGTAGGTTTCGACCCGTTCTCCATTGATTTGCGACAGTGTTGGGAGACCTTCCTCTTCGCCAACGGCGGTCAGCTGTTCAGCGCGGACGGCAAGAAGGTGTTGTTCACCGACAAGCGGGGCGTCGAGGCGCTGCAGTTCTTCAAGGACCTCATGAAGGACGGCTCGGCCGACTACACGAAGAAGACGGACGCCGGTGCGCCCTCGAACGTCCAGACCGGCAAGGCGTCGATGATGATGACGACCAGCGCCCTGTGGGAGCAGGTCCGTGACCAGTCGCCCGACCTGATGAAGGACGACACGCTCGGCTGCTTCGTCCTGGCCAACCGCCGGCCGGCGATGCTCCAGGGCGGCACCCTGGTCACCCAGTCGGCGAGTTCCAAGCACCCGGCGGCGGCCCGTGCGCTGGTCGAGTACCTCGCTACCCCCGAGTCGATCCTGGGCGCGGCGAAGCAGCGCGGTTCGGTACCGGGGCTCAAGGACCTCAACGACACCGGGTACGTGAAGGAGAACAAGTTCGTCGACCTCTCGCTCCAGAACATGAGCGCCGCCCGCTCGGAGGGCGGAACCGCCGCCTGGATGGAGATCCGCGAGAAGATCAAGCCGACGCTCGAGCCCGCGATCGTGGGCGGTCAGTCCGCGAAGGACGCCATCGCGGAACTCGGCCGGCTCGCCGAGGCCGCCATCGGCCGGATGTGAGGCGTCACTGTGGGAGCGACATCCGTACTGAAGGCACGGCCCGCGCGGCCGCCTTCCCCGCCCGATAACAACGTGTCCGTCAAGCGGCGCACCGGCAGGGCCCCGACCGGCCCGGGACGCCGCAGGCAGCGGGCCGGCATGCTGCTGGTGGCGCCCGCCCTGCTGCACGCCACCCTCTGGATCGGTCTGCCGGTCGTGGCCTCGGTGGTGCTGGCCTTCACCAAGTACGACGTGCTGACGGCACCGCAGTTCGTGGGACTCGACAACTTCCGGGACATGCTGGACGACGCGGTGTTCCGCAAGTCCATCGTGAACACCGTCATCTACACCTTCTTCACCGTGCCGTTCGGCATGGCACTGGGGCTGCTGATGGCCCTGGCCCTGCACACGGGCCTCAAGGCGCGGGGCATCTTCCGCACCGCGATCTTCCTGCCGCAGGTCACCGCCACGGTCGCCATCGCACTGGTCTGGCTGTGGATCTACAACCCGGGCAACGGGCTGTTCAACACCCTGCTGTCGCTCGTCGGCATCAACGGGCCGGCCTGGCTCGCCTCGACCTCGTGGGCCATGCCCTCGGTGATCCTGGTCGGCATCTGGCAGGGCATCGGCATGAAGATGCTCATCTACTTGGCCGCGCTGCAGTCCCTGCCGAAGGAGCTGTACGAAGCGGCGTCGGTGGACGGCGCATCCAAGGTGCGGCAGTTCTTCTCGATCACGCTGCCGCTGCTGAAGCCCGCGACGTTCTTCGTGCTCATCACCTCGATGATCAGCGCGTTCCAGTCCTTCGACCAGATCTACATCCTCACCGACGGCGGCCCCGCCAACAGCACCACGATGATGACGTATGAGATCTACAAGTCCGCCTTCCGGGAGTTCCGCGTCGGCTACGCCTGCGCCCAGTCGCTGGTGCTGTTCGTCCTGCTGATGGGCTTCACCCTGGTCAACCGGCGGATCATGGGAGGCACCCGTGGCCACAGCTGAGCTGCACAAGCCGAAGGCCGGACGCGGGCCCCGCCCCTCGGCGCACGGCAAGCCGGTCACCGCCGGCCGGGTCGCGCTCTACGTGACGCTGTCCGTCATCTCGCTGCTGATGATGGTGCCGTTCATCTGGATGCTGCTGACCTCGCTCAAGACCCCGGTGGAGATCGCGTCGCAGGACGCCGGGCTCCTGCCGGAGCACTGGGAGTTCGGCAACTACGTCGACGCGCTCAAGGCCGCGCCCTTCGCCACGTACGCCCGGAACAGCTTCATCATCGCGTTCAGTCACACCCTCATCAACGTCCTGGTGGCGTCGATGGCGGGGTACGCACTGGCCCGGATCAGGTTCCGTGGCAGCGATGTCATCTTCTACCTGTTCATCGCGGCACTGATGATCCCGACGTACACGAAGGTGCTGCCGGAGTTCCTGATCGTCCGCTTCATGCCCCTGGCCGGCGGGAACGACCTCTTCGGCCAGGGCGGCAGCGGCTGGCTGGACTCCTGGTGGGCGCTCATCGTGCCCGGCGCGGTGACCCCGTTCGCCGTCTTCCTCTTCCGGCAGTTCTACCTGGATCTTCCGGTGGAGCTGGAGGAGGCTGCCCGCCTCGACGGGCTCGGGGAGTTCCGGATCTACTCCAGGATCATGTCACCGCAGGTCAAGCCGGCGTTCATCACGGTGGCGCTGCTGACCTTCGAGTCCTCGTGGAACAACTTCCTCTGGCCGCTGCTGGTGACCCATTCGGACAACCTCCGGGTGATCCAGGTGGGGCTCTCCGTCTTCAAGACGGAGAACGGCACGCAGTGGCACTTCCTGATGGCCGGCACCACGCTCGCCACCCTCCCCATGGTCGTTCTCTTCCTCATCGGCCAGCGCTATTTCGTGCAGGGCTTCGCAACCGCCGGTCTCAAGTGACCGGTCCCGGTCCCCAGAGACCGGCTATCGAAAGGGTTACCCCCCATGTCTGCTGATCTCCAAGGTTCCCGCGCGCTGGTGACCGGAGCGGGCCACGGCATCGGCCGGGCCATCGCCGTCGCCCTTGCCGAGGCCGGCGCCGACGTCGCCGTCCACTACCACTCCTCCGCCGACGAGGCCGCGAAGACGGTCTCGGAGATCGAGGCGCTGGGCCGGCGGGCCAAGGCGTTCCAGGCCGATGTGACGGTGACGGCCGAGGTGGACCGCTTCGTCGAGGAGGCGACGGGCTTCCTCGGCGGCCTGGACGTCCTGGTCTGCAACGCGGGGCACCTCATCGGCCGGGCGACGATCGCCGAGATGTCCGACGACCACTTCGACCAGGTCATCTCCACCAACCTGACCTCGACGTTCCGTACCGTGCGGGCCGCTCTTCCGCATCTGACGAAGTCGTCGGCAGGGCGCGTCATCACCATGGCCTCGCTGGCCGCGCACAACGGCGGCGGCCCCGGCTCGGTCGCCTACGCGGCGGCCAAGTCCGGAGTCGTGGGATTCACCAAGGGCCTGGCCAAGGAGCTCGGCGGCAGCGGCATCACGGTGAACGCCGTGGCACCGGGCTTCATCAAGGGCACCGCCTTCCACGACACCTTCACCGCGCCCCAGGCGCAGCAGGCCATGGAGGCGGGCATCCCGGTGGGCCGGGCCGGTACCCCGCAGGACGTCGCCTCGGCCGTCGTCCACCTGGCCTCACCCGCGTCCGGCTTCCTGACCGCCACCACGCTGGACATCGACGGTGGCGTGTGGCCGCGTTGAGGCGCATCGCCCGGGAGCGGGGCGGCTGGTGGCACGCCTACGTGTGCCCGGCGCACGGTGTCGAACTGGACCACGGCGATGTCCTCGCCGGGGTCTTCCCCGAGGGCGGAGCGCGCTGTGCGTACGGCTGCCGGGTGGACAACGAGGCGGTGCGCGGTGCCTGGCTGGTGCTGTCGCACCAGGCGTGGGCGCGGCATCTGCGGGTGCTCGCCCACCGCGGCGAGCGGGCCGAGGCGGTGGCGCGGCTCGTCGAGTACGCCGGTCTGTACGAGGAGTTGGCCACCGCGCAGCACGGCGAGGCGCAGGGCTGGATGCTTCGCGGCCGGCTCTTCCACCAGGCTCTGACCGACGCGATCTGGGCGGTGAACATAGGCCACGCCGTCAGCACGCTCGCCGGGAACGGCACGGATGACCTGGCCGGGGTGGTACCGCTCCTGGACGCGCTGGAGCGGGCGGCCCTGGACGCCCGCTCCGTGCTGACCGGCAAGGGGCAGCTCGCGTCCAACTACACCGCGTGGCTCAACGCCGCCGGGGTGGCCGCCGGTCGCGGCGCCGCCGCGGCTCGCGGGCAGGAGTGGGACGGCGGAAAGGAATGGCTGGAGGGCGAGCACGGCCTGTACGCCCATCTGCGGGTCGCGGTCGCCGAGGACGGCTGGGAGTGGGAGGGCAGCACCTACTACCACGGGTTCGTGCTGCGGGCGGCGCTGCTGGCGCTGCGGTCCACCGATCCGGCGGCCGTTCCGGCCGATGTGGTGGGTGTGCTGGCCGGGATGACGGACGTGCTGGCCACGATCGCGACGCCCGGCGGCATCCTGCCCGCGCTGCACGACGGCCCGTACCTGCGCGCCCCACTGGCTCTCGAGTGGCTCGAACTGATCGCGCTCGCACAACAGTTGGTGCCCTCCACCGCGCTGGAAGCGGTGGCGGCACGGGCCCGTGCCGAGCTCGGTGACGCGGACGACGGTCTCGACCGGGAGCTGGACGGCTGGTTCGCCGGCCCGCCGCTGCCGGAGCGCCCCGCACCCGGTGCGCTCACCGTGTTCGGCGCGGCGGGCTACGGAGTGCTGCGGGTCGCGGGCATCCACGCTGTGTTGGACTTCGGCCCGCACGGCGGTTCGCACGGCCACCGGGACAAACTGTCGCTCTATCTCTACGGCGACACAACCCCTTGGCAGCCCGACCCGGGCCAGGTCCCGTACGCGCACGCCGAGTTCCGTGATCTGTACGCATCGACCGAGGCGCATCCGGCGTTCCGGGTCGACGGCGGCGAACAGGCCGAGTGCACGGGACAGCTGCTGGGCTCGGACGACCGCTCGGTGACCGCCGAGGTCACCACCGCGTACGAGGGGGTGCGCGCGGTCCGCCGGATCGTGGCGGGCGACGGCTTCCTGGTGGACCTGCTGACCGTGACCGCCGACAGGGACCGGCGCATCACCTCGCAGCTGCGTCCGGGCACCGCGCTGGACGTCCAGGTGCAGGCCGCCGGCCCGGTGCGAACCACCTGGTACGGCGACGAGACCCTGCACGGCTGGCACACGCACAGCGCCGGGCCGCCGGTGCGCCCGGTGGCCGTACCGGGGCCCGGACCGGCCGACGACCCCCAGCGGATGCGGACCCGGGTCGACTTCACCGCCGTCACCGACCGGGTCACCTTCGCCTCGGTGTACCAGGCCGCCTCGGCCGGTCCCGCGGTGAGCGACGTACGGCTTGAGGGTGACGGGCTGACGGTCCGGCTCGCCGACGGCAGCACCACACGGTTCCGATCGGAGGACTGACCCTTGTTGCTCTCGGCGACACCGCCGCCAGGACCGCGCCCCGCGCAGGAGGCCCGGCTGTACGAGGAGGCCGCCCGGCACCGCGGGACGACCCCGCCCCGCACGCACCCGCTGGCCAGCATCACCTGGCTGGGCCCCGCGGCCTCCAACCCGGCACTGGCCTACCGGGCCGGCGGCGATCCGGCACATCTGGCGGAGAGCCGGCGTTGGATCGAGGCCGCGGTGCGGCTGCCCCACTGGGGCAAGGCCCATATGCCGGACCACGACCTGGACGCCGGCTGGCTGCTGCACCATCTGTCCCTCACGTACAAGTGGATCGGCGACGAACTGCCGGACGGGGTGCGTGCGCTGCTGCGGTACAAACTGCTGCTCCAGGGGCGGCGGATGTACGAGTTCGCGGTGGCGAGCGAGGGCCGCTGGTGGTCCTCGTCGTACTGGCAGAACCACAACTGGATCTGCTACGCGGGTCTGGCGACGGCCGGGTACGTGCTGGGCAAGGAGGAGTGGACCGAACGCGCCAAGGAGAATCTCGGGACCGTCCTCGACCTGATGCCCGAGGACGGATCGCACGCCGAGGGCGTCGTGTACTGGCGCTACGGTGTGCCCTTCCTCGCCGCCCACCTGGACCTCCTGAAGGAGGCGGAGGGCATCGACTGGTGGGGCCGCGGCGGTTTCATGTCCCGCACGTTCGGTTACCGGCTGCACCAGACGGCGCCCGGTTTCGCGTTCAACGTCGACCACGGCGACTGTCACGACCGGCGCAGCGGGCACAGCGCGGGTCTCTACTACCGCCTCGCCGCGCAGTACGGCATCCCGGAGGCCCAGTGGATGGGTGATCTCGCATCGGGCGAACTGCTGTGGCAGGAAGCGGCCGAGAGCGGGGTGCGGCCGGGCATCCTGCCGGAGGCCTACCTCGAGTACCTCTGGTACGACCCGGCCGTGAAGGCGGCCCGGCCCACCGAGACCCGGGCGTTCTTCCCGGATCTCGGGCTGCTGGCCGCGCGTACGGGGTGGGACGAGGACGCCACTCTGATCTCGTTCAAGGCCAGCCCCGGTGGTGGCCACCGCGCCTGGGAGACGGCCGAGAAGCACCGGGTGGAGAAGGGCTGGGACACCCTCAATCAGGGCCACCACCACCCCGATTCGGGCTCCTTCGTGCTGATCTCGCAGGGCGGGTTCCTCGCGGTGGACGAGGGGTACAGCAACCGCAAGCGGGCCGCCCACCACAATCTGCTGCTGGTGGACGGGCAGGGGTACGCGGACGAGGACCGTTACCACGTGTACCGGGACATCCCGTTCGAGCGGCAGGCCCGGCAGCGCGATGTGCTCCTCTCCCCCGACTGCGGATGGGCGCACGCCACTGCGGAGATCGCCGCGATGTACGACCCGGCGCTCGGCGTGCGGCGGCTGGACCGGACGCTGGTGTTCACCCCGTCGGGGCGGCTGGTGCTGCTGGACCTCGCAGAGGCGGACGCGGCACGTGAGTGGACGTTCCTGCTCCAGACCGACCGGCCCACGGAGGCACTGTCCGACGGCGGCCGGCTGATCCGGTCCGGGTCGGCGTCGGCACGGGTGCGGCAGTTCGCGCCCACCGACGGCCGCACCGTCTGCGAGATCACCGAGGTGGTGGCCAACCCCACGTCCAGTACACCGGAACTGAGCCTCACCCGGACCCTGCACACCCTGCGTTCGACGACCGCCAAGTCCACCGAGGGGCTGTTCCTCACGGCGATCGACCCGGGGACGGAAACGGACGCCGCGGCGATCCGCTGCACGCAGGGGCACGGGGTGACCTTCGGTGCGGAGACCGTGCTGCTCTCCCCCGTCGACCGCCGGATCCGCACCCAGGGCGTGCGGGCCGACGCCGCGGCCGTACTGCTCACCTCCGGCGGCAGCCCCTACGTGGTGGCCGCCACCCGGCTCGAACTGGACGGCGCGGTCCTGCTCGACGTGCCGGAACCGTACACAGGAAAGGTCGGCTGACCCATGCAGGCAACTCTCTCGTCCAGCTGGCCGACGCTGCTGCGCCGGCTGGAGTTCGTGGCCTATCCGGCGGCTGCCGGGGCCGCGTTCGTCGTGCTCTCGCTGGGGGTGGTGACCTGGCTGCCCGCGCTCGCCGCCATGGCGCACGGTATCCAGCGGTGGCGGGCCGAGGGAGACAGCCACTGCTTCACCCACACCTTCGAGGCCTTCCCCCGGTACTGGCGGGCCCTGTGGCGGCACGGGCTCGCCTCCACGGTGGCGGCGGCCGTCCTGACCGCCAACATCGTGTATCTGCTCGGCCGTTCGGAGCCGTGGACGTTTGTGCTGCTCGCCGCCCAGGCGGGTATCGCGGCCGCCTTGGTCATCCACCATGTGGCGCTCGCGGCCGAGGCCGGCCGGGCGCCCGGCGGCACCGTCCGGAGCTGGACCCGTGGCGCGCTGGCGCTCGGCTTCGGCTCGGCCGCCCGGGGCACCGCGCTGCTCGGTGCGGTGGTCTCCGCCGTACTGCTCTCTCTCGTCGTACCGCTGGGGCCCCTGCTCCTCGGCCCCAGCATCCCCGTACTGCTCGCTCTGTCCTTCGCTGATCCCAGGAGGCACACCCCATGAGCCACGTACTGCGCACCGTCCTCGTCGCCGCGCTCGCCGCCGGCACCCCGCTCGCCCTCGCCCCGCCGTCGGCAGCCGCTCCGGCCGCCACCGCCTACTACGTGTCGCCGTCCGGCAGCGACACCAACTCCGGTACGTCGGCCGGATCCCCGTTCGCCACGATCCAGAAGGCGCTCGATCTGGCTCCGGCGGGCTCGGTGGTGAACCTCGCCGCCGGTACCTACCAGCAGGACGTCGTGACCGAGCGCGCCGGGGTCACCCTCACCGGCCCGTCGAACGCCGTGGTGAAGGGGGCGGGCGACGCCCGGATCATCCAGGTGCGGCACGACTCGACGACGCTGAGCGGATTCACCGTGGACGGGCTGCACGGCTCGTCCACCGATGTGTCGGGGTACCGCCTCAAGCTCATTTATGTCATGAGCACGACTCCCGGCGACGGTGTGGGCGATCTGCACATCACCGGTATGACCCTGAAGAACGCGGCCGACGAATGTCTGCGGGTGCGCTACCTGGTGACCGGCGCCGACATCTCCGACAACACCATCACCGACTGCGGCGTCGCGGACTTCAAGTTCGGTGGCGGCGGCAAGAACGGCGAGGGCATCTACCTCGGCACGGCCCCCGAGCAGCAGGGCGCGAACGGCGCCCCGGACGCGGCCCCCGACGTCAGCCGGAACAACCGCATCCACCACAACACCATCGCCACCCGTGGCAACGAGTGCGTCGACGTGAAGGAGAACTCGACGAACAACTACGTCGAGTACAACGACTGCAGCCAGCAGAAGGACTCCAGCTCCGGCGGGCTCGACGCACGCGGCAGCGGCAACATCTTCCGCTACAACACCATTCACGACAACGTCGGCGCCGGCATCAGGCTCGGCGGTGACACGGCGACCGACGGCACCGCCACCAGCATCTACGGCAACACGATCACCGGGAACGCGGGCGGCGGCATCAAGTTCATGCGCACCCCGCAGGGGCCCGTCTGCACCAACACCATGAGCGGGAACACCGGCGGCGACGCGGTGGGCACCTACGGCAGCGAGTACGCGCCGACCGGCGCGTGCCCGCAGTGACCGGGCGGGGGCCCGCCAGACGCGGGGTACTGACGGCGGCGGCCGGAGCGGCCGCCGTCATGGTGGCGGCGCCGGGTGCGCATGCCGCCGATGGAACGGGCGGCACAGCGCGCCACTCACGCTGGACGACCTCCTGGGCGACGGCTCAGACCGCGCCGACCGACACCGACCCGGTGGCGAGCGCCGGACTGACCGATGCCGTGTGCACCGCGAACGTCCGGCTGTCGGCCGGCGGACAGGTCCGGCTGTGCTACGGGCACGCCTTCGGCACGGCGCCCGTGCTGATCGGCCCGGTGACCGCGGGCGGCAGGCCCGTGACGTTCGGCGGGCAGCGGCAGGCCTGGCTCGCCTCGGGCGCCTCACTGACCAGTGACGCGGTCGCGGGCCTACGGGCAGCGGAGGCCTCCCTGCTGACCGTACGGACCGAACTTCCTGGCCCCACGGGGCCGTTGTCCTTCCACCGCAACACCCACGCCTCGCACGACGTGAACGGGGAGCGCACCACATCGGTGTACCTGCTGACGGGCGTCGAGGTGACGGGCGCGCACGGGCCGGTGATCGCGGTACTCGGCGACTCCATCGCGGAGGGCGTCGGCACCCCGGACGACTCCGATCTGCGCTGGCCCGACCGGCTGGCGAGGCGGCTGCCCGGTGCGGCGGTCGCCGATCTCGGGATCAGCGGCAACCGGGTGCTGCTGGACGACGCCCGGTTCGGTCCCGGCGGACAGGCCCGCTTCGACCGCGACGTGCTGTCTCTTCCCGGGCTGCGGACCGTCCTGATCCATCTCGGGGTCAACGACCTCCAGCAGCCGCCGGGCCAGACCGACCCCGCACTCGTCCTGGCCGGCTACCGGCAACTGGTGCTGCGCTCGCGGGACGCCGGACTGCGGGCGGTCGGCGCGACCATCGCCCCGTTCGGCGGCTGGACCCGCTGGACGCCCGAACTGGAGAGGGCGCGGCTGCGGATCAACGCGTCGGTGCGGGCCGGGCGGGTCTTCGACGCCGTGGCCGACTTCGACACGGCCCTGCGCGACCCGGACCGTCCGGAGCGGATGCTGCCCGCGTTCGACAGCGGCGACGGGCTCCACCCCAACCCTTCCGGCCATGCGGCCCTCGCCGCGGCCGTCGACCGCCGACACCTTCTGTGAGGGCAGCCCCCATGAACCCAGGCACCACCCGAGGCACCACCGGCGGCGCCACCCGCCGCACCGTCCTCGCCGGTGCGGCGGCGCTCGGCGCGGCCGCCGCACTGCCGCTCGCACACGCGGGCACCGCACGGGCCGCCGCCGCGGACCCCGTCGCCGACGCCACCGCGCTCCGCGTCCGGTGGCACACCCTGCTGACCGGCGGCCCTGACCTCGACCTGACGGACGCGCAGATCGCGGCTGCCGTGGCCAGGATCGGCAAGGCCGCGACGACCTCCGCCAACGGCCTGGACCCGACCCGTGCCGACGGGCTGTTCCCGGACCTGACCAGCACCACGCTCTCCAACCACGTCACGACGTCGTTCAAGCGCCTCGCCACGGTCGCCACCGCGTGGGCCGTGCCCGGCACCCCGCAGTTCGGCGACACCGCACTGCGCGACCTGCTGCTGGCGGGCGTCGACTGGATGCTGACCAACCGCTACGGCCCCGGCCACACCCGCTTCGACAACGACTGGGACTGGGAGATCGGGTCCGCGCTCGCGCTCAACGACACGACCGTGCTGCTGTACGACGCGCTCGGCGCCGAGCGGCTCGACCGGATCGACGCGGCCGTCCGGCACTACACGCCCGACCCGAACCTGTGGCGGGCCGACCGGCAGATCGCGACGGGCGCCAACCGGGTGTGGATCTCCACCGTCGTCGCCGTGAACGCCGTGCTCCGAGGCAGCGGCGACGACCTCGCCCGGGTCCGTGACGCTCTTTCGGACGTCGAGGGTTCGGGCGCCAACAGCGTCCTCGCCTTCAACGACGTGAGCGCGGCGGCGGAGGGAACGGGCGAGGGCTTCTACTCCGACGGCTCCTTCCTCCAGCACTACAAGCACCCGTACAACGGCGGCTACGGCAAGGAGCTCCTCAACAACCTCTCCCGGCTGCTGAACCTCCTCGCGGGCACGGCGTGGACGGTCACCGACCCGGACCTGGACAACGTCCGCGGCTGGGTCGACGAGGGCTTCGACCCACTGCTCGCGCGGGGTGACGTGATGGCGTCGGTGTGCGGGCGCGAGATCGCCCGTCCCAGCAAGCAGGGCCACGTCTCGGCGCAGACGGTCATCGAAGCGGTGGTGCGGCTGATCCCGAGCTTCCCCGGGGAAACGGCCGAGCGGTTCACGGCCCTGGTCAAGCAGTGGATCGCCGAGGACACCTACCGGGACTTCCTGACCGTCACCGATCTCGCCTCGCTCGTCGCCGCCCGGCAGGTCATCGCGTCGTCCGTGCCGGCGCGCGGTCCACTGGTCGTCCACAAGCAGCACCCGCGGATGGACAAGGCGGCCCACCACCGGCCCTCCTTCGCGCTCGGCATCTCCGCGTACTCGTCCAGGATCTACAACTACGAGTCGATCCAGAACGAGAACCTGCACGCCTGGCACCTCTCCGACGGCATGGTGCTGCTCTACACGGACGACCTCGGCCACTACAGCGAGGACTACTGGCCGACGGTCGACCCGACACGGCTGCCCGGCACCACCGTCATCGCGGGCCGCCCCGCCGACGCCGCGGGGCAGCGCACCACCAGCACCTCCGACTGGGCGGGCGGCGCCGCGCTGCCGGGGACGACGCTCGGCGCGTACGGCATGGAACTGCGGGCGTTCGGCAGTTCGCTGGAGGGCCTGAAGAGCTGGTTCTGCCTGGACGACGTCATCGCCTGTGTCGGTTCGGGCATCACCGCCGACGCAGGTACGGCGGAGACGGTCGTGGAGAACCGGAAACTGCGGGACCCGGAGGCGGCGCTGCTCGTCAACGGTGAGGCCGCCCCGGCCGGCACCGGCTGGTCGGCGACGCTGGACGACGTGCGGTGGCTGCACGTCGCGGGGACCGGCGGCTACGTCTTCCCGGAGCCCGTCACGCTGCACGGGCTGCGCGAGGACCGGACCGCGACCTGGCGCGAGATCAACCTCAAGTACGGCACGGACACCTCCGTCACCCGCCCCTACCTGACGCTGTGGCAGGACCACGGCGCGGCACCGAGCGGCGCGGGCTACTTCTGGCTCCAGGCCCCGGCGGCTTCCCCCGAGCGCACGAAGCAATGGTCCTCCGCACCCCCGGTGAGGCTGATCGCGGACTCCACCGCCGTCCACGCGGTGCGCCGCGACGCCGACGGGCTGCTCGCCGCGAACTTCTGGAGTGCGGGAACCGCGCAGGAGCTCAGCGCCGACGGGCCGGCCTCGGTCCTCGTACGCCCGCAGGACGACACCGTGACCGTCGCCGTCTCCGACCCCACCCAGCTGAGGTCCGCCGTCGTCCTCGACCTGGCGCTGCGGGGACTGAGCGTCGTCTCCGCGGACCCGGGTGTCGGCGCCGCACCGGTGAGCGGCGGCATCCGGATCACCGCCGACACCGCCGACCGCCACGGCGCAACCCTCAACCTCACCCTGAAGAGGAGCTAGAGCCTTGCTGTTCGACATGCCACTGGACCGGCTGCGCGACTACCGGCCGGAGCCGGAGGAACCGGCCGACTTCGACGCCTTCTGGGAGAAGACGCTCGCCGAGACGGCCCGGCACGGCCTGGCCGCCGAGTTCGTCCCGTACGACGCCGGATTCGCCACCGTCGACGTCTACGACGTGACGTTCGCCGGCTGGGGCGGGCAGCCCGTGAAGGCCTGGCTCATGCTGCCGCGGGTCCGCTCGGGTCCGCTGCCCGCCGTCGTGCAGTACATCGGCTACAACGGCGGCCGGGGAATCCCGTACTCCTGGCTGACCTGGAGCGCCCTGGGTTACGCGCATCTGGTCATGGACAACCGCGGCCAGGGCGGCGGCGGCAAGAACACGGCGGACACCGTGGACATCGGCCCGGACGGGAACGGCTCCTCCTCCCCCGGCTTCCTGACCCGGGGCATCGAGGACCCGTACCGGCACTACTACCGCCGGCTGATCACGGATGCGGTGCGGGCCGTAGACGCGGTGAAGGAGTTCGACGGGGTGGACGCCTCACGCGTCGCGGTGCTCGGCGGCAGCCAGGGCGGCGGCCTCGCGCTCGCCGTCGCGGGGCTGCGCGACGACGTCGTGGCGGCCGTCGCCGATGTGCCGTTCCTCTGCCACTACCGGCGGGCCTCGCAGATCACCGACGCGGGCCCGTACGCGGAGATCGCCCGGTGGCTGTCCGGGCACCGGTTCCGGATCGACGAGGCGATGGAGACCCTGTCGTACTTCGACGGGGTCAACTTCGCGGCGCGGGCCACCGCTCCGGCGTGGTTCTCGGTGGGGCTGATGGACAAGATCTGCCCGTCCTCCACGGTGTTCGCCGCCTACCACCGCTACGCGGGTCCGGCGCAGATGGAGGTGTTCACGTACAACGGCCACGAGGGCGGCGCCGAGTACGACCTGCCGCGCAAGACAGCGGCCCTGCGCGGCGCGTTCGGACAGTAGCGGATTCCGGTGTTCCCGGTCACCGGCCCAGCGCCGCCATCGCGGCGTTGTGGCCGGGCACCCCGCTGACGCCACCGCCGCGCACCGCGCCGGCCCCGCACAGCAGGACGTTGGGGTGCGCGGTCTCCACGCCCCAGCGGCCGGTCGTCGCCGTGGCGTGCGGGAAGGCGAGGTCCCGGTGGAAGATGTGACCGCCGGGCAGCCGCAGGTCCCGCTCCAGGTCCAGGGGTGTCTTCGCCTCGATGCAGGGCTCGCCGTTCGCGTCGATGGCCAGGCAGTCGGCGAGCGGCTCCTCCAGGTGGGAGTCGAGTTCGGCGAGCGTGGCCTTGAGCAGGGCGGCGCGCGTCGCCCCGTTGTCCTCGGTGAAGAGCCGGGCGGGGGTGTGCAGGCCGAAGAGGGTGAGGGTCTGGTAGCCCCGGGCCGCGAGATCGGCGCCGAGGATCGAGGGATCCGTCAGCGAGTGGCAGTAGATCTCTGACGGTGGCGCGGTGGGCAGCCGGCCCGCCGCCGCGTCTCGGTAGGCGTCGGCCAGTTGTCCGTATCCCTCGGCGATGTGGAAGGTCCCGGCGAACGCCTCGCGCGGGTCCACCGACCGGTCGCGCAGCCGGGGCAACCGGGTGAGCAGCATGTTCACCTTCAGCTGGGCCCCCTCGGCGGGCTCCGGCGGTTGCTCTCCGAGGAGGGCGGCGAGCGCCTGGGGCGAGGCGTTGACCAGGACGCGGCGTGCGCCGACGGTCCGCTCGACGCCGTCCGCGCGTACGGTCACCTCGGCGTGCGTCCCGTCGGTGTCGATGCGGACCGCCTCGTGTCCGGTGCGGATCCGTGCGCCGGCCGCGCGGGCGGCTGCGGCGAGGGCGTCGGTGAGCGCGCCCATGCCGCCGACCGGCACGTCCCAGTCTCCGGTGCCGCCGCCGATGACGTGGTAGAGGAAGCAGCGGTTCTGGAGCAGTGCGGGGTCGTGCGCGTCGGCGAAGGTGCCGATCAGCGCGTCGGTGAGCACGACGCCGCGTACGAGGTCGTCCTCGAAGTTCCGCTCGACGGCGACGCCGATGGGCTCCTCGAACAGCATCCGCCAGGTCTCCGCGTCGCCGATCCGCTCACGCAGCGCGTCCCGGGTGGGCAGCGGTTCGGTGAGGGTGGGGAAGATCCGCTCGGCGGCCTGCCCGGTGAGTCCGTAGAAGCGCTGCCATGCCTCGTACTCCCGGTCCGATCCGGTGAGGGCGGCGAACGAGTCGCGGGTGCCGTCGCCTCCGACGAGCAGCCCGGTGGCGCGCCCGTCGCGGACGGCGGGGGTGTACGAGGAGACGGTCCGTTTGCGGACCGCGAAGTCGAGGCCGAGTTCCCGGACGATCTTCGACGGCAGCAGGGACACCAGGTACGAGTAGCGCGACAGCCGGGCTTCGACACCCGCGAAGGGCCGCGTCGAGACTGCCGCTCCCCCGGTGGTGTCCAGGCGTTCCAGGACCAGGACGGACCGGCCGGCGCGGGCGAGGTAGGCGGCGGCGACGAGACCGTTGTGGCCGCCGCCCACGATGACGGCGTCATAGCTGTCGGGTTCGGGCATGCCTCTTGGTAACACGGACGACGGGCCCTGGCCAGAGCGTCGGCAGGGGTGCGCGGGTCAGGAAGCCGGGATGCCCCGCTGCTGCCGCAGGGCCGCGACCTGCCGGTACAGCTCCACCGCTTCCCTCCCCCGGCCCAGCTGTTCGAGGCAGTGCGCCTCGTCGTTGCGGCTCGCGAGTGCGTCGGGGTGGTCGGCGCCCAGCAGCCGGGTCCGCACCTCGGCGACCCGCCGGTAGACGGTGAGCGCCTCGGCCCAGCGGCCGAGCCAGCCGAGGCCGACGGCGACCTCGCGGCGGCTGACGAGGGTGTCAACGTGGTCGGGGCCCAGGACGCGTTCGCGGGTCGCGCACACCTCGCGCGACTCGGCCAGCGCCTCCTCCCAGCGGGCCAGCCGGCCCAGGTTGACGCCCAGTCCGTGGCGGGCCCGGAGGGTCTCGGGGTCGTCGGGGCCGCTGACCCTGGTCCGGTCGCCCACGAGAACGCGGTACAGCTCGAGCGCCTCGGCGCTGCGGCCGAGCCGCCCGAGGCTGATACCTACCTCGTAGCGGGCGGCGAGGGTGTCGGGGTGGTCGGCGCCCAGCACCTGCGAGCGGAGCTGGACGACCTCCCGGTAGGTCTGCAGTGCCTCGCTCCACCGGCCGAGCCGGCCCAGCGTGTAGCCGACCTCGTAGCGGGTGACCAGGGTGTCGGGGTGGGTGGCGCCGAGCAGCCGGGCACGGGACCGGGCTACGTCGCTCGCCATGCGGTAGGAGTCCTCCAGGCGCCCGAGCCTGCTGAGGTTGAACGCGAGGTTGTGGCGGCAGCGCAGGGTGTCGGGGTGGTCGGGGCCCATCGAGCGCTCCCGGGAGGCGAGGACCTCTGCGTAGATCCGGTGGGCGTCGAGGTGGCGGCCGAGCTGGCCCAGTACGTACGCCATCTCCTGACGGGCCGCGAGGGTCTCGGCGTGGTCGGGGCCGAGCGTCCTCTCCCGGCCCTGGGCGACACGGTCGAACTCCCGCAGCGCGTCCGCGGCGCGCCCGGTGCGGCTGAGGGTGAACCCCACCTCGTAGCGGCTGAGGAGCGTGTCGGGGTGGTCGGGGCCGAGCGCGTGCTCCCGTTCGGCGGCGACCGCCCTGTGCACCTCGCCCGCCTCGTCCCAGTGGCCCAGACGGCCGAGGTTGAGACCGGCGCTGTGGCGGCTGGCGAGTATGGCGAGCAGTTCGGGCGAGGGCGTGGGCCGCTCGGTCCGGGCCGGTGGGGCCGATCCGGTGCGCGGGTCGGTACCCGTGGTCCACGCACCGGTCAGACCCGCCGAGTGGTCGGGCGGTGCGAGCCCCGGCGCCAGGGCGCCCGTCGCCTTGTGTCCGCCCGTCATGCCCAGGCTCCAGGCGGGCAGCCTCGGTGCCGCCCGTCCGCCGGGGTGTTCGACCGGGGCGGGCGGCGCGAGGAGTACCTGTCCGGTGGGCTCCAGATACGGCTGGCCGCCGGTGCGGCCGACGGCGATGCGGCGGCGCAGGTCGCCCGCGTCGGCGGGTCGCTGCTCAGGGGTCTTGGCGAGCAGTTCCAGGACGACACGGTCGAAGAAGCCGGGGAGTTCGGCCCGGTGGGAACGCAGTGGCTCCGGCTGGGTGTCGCGGTGTCCGACGAGGACACCCCAGGCGTCGTCGAGGTCGAACGGCGGCGCCCCGGTGGCGATCTCGTACAGCACGCACCCCAGCGAGTAGAGGTCGCTGCGGTGGTCGATCTGGCCGCCGCTGATCTGTTCCGGCGACATGTAGTGCGGGGTGCCCATGGCGATGCCGACCCCGGTGAGACGTGAGGTGACGCCGATGTCGTGGCCGAGCCTGGCGATGCCGAAGTCGCAGATCTTCACCGTGCCGTCGGCCAGCCGCATGATGTTGGCGGGCTTGAGGTCGCGGTGCACGATGCCCTGCTGGTGGGTGTAGCCGAGGGCGTCGGCGACCTGTTCGGCGATGTCGACGACGTCGTCGACCGGCAGCGGGTGCTGCTCGTTGTCCTCCAGGAGCTGGCTGAGGTTGCGGCCGTCCAGGAGCTCCATCACGAGATAGAGCACGCCCTCGTGCTCGCCGAAGTCATGGACGACGGTGACGCCCCGGTGCTGGAGCGCGGCCGCGACCCGGGCCTCCCTGCGGAAGCGCTCGCGCAGGATGCGGGTGAAGTCCTGGTCGTGCTGAGGGCCCATCGGTTTGAGGCATTTGACGGCGACCTGACGGCCCAGGGATTCGTCGCGGGCGCGCCACACCTCGCCCATACCGCCCCGCCCGATCAGATCGAGCAGCCGGTACCGGCTCTGGATCAGCCTGGTTTCCGCCATCCCTGCTGTCGCCCCCGTCGTTCCGCCTACTGTCGCTGCGCCCTCCCCGGCCCGTCCAGTATGGCTGCCTGCCTCTTCAGTGTGTACGGGGTGGGGCGGCTGCCGGGGCCGAGTCGTGCCACCGCCTTCAGAATATGACCCGGCGGCAGCTGCCAACGCAGCCGCGACGGGATGGCCCGAAGGAGCCTTCCGGCGGTGCGCAGGTGCCGGTCGGCGATGGCCGCCCGCGGCGCGGGTCTGCCGTACAGCTCATGGGCGTACGGGGGCAGCGACTGGTAGGCGAGGGTGGCGACCCGCCGCCACAGCAGGGCGCGCACGGGCACCAGCAGGGGGTGGACGGGCGGCTTCTGCAGGAAGTCGTCGACCTCCGACGCGTCGGGCGAGAAGGCCAGTCGGTGCCGCACCCGCTCGAAGTACGCGGCCAGCTGCTCGGTGTTCGCGGGGACACCGTCCGGGTCGAGTCCGACCAGCCGGGCACTGTGGCGGTGTTCGTCGATGTACCGGTCGGCCTGCGCATCGGTGAGCGGGAAGCCGGAGCGGCGTTCGACCTGGAGGTAGGAGTCGACCTCGGCGCAGTGGACCCACAGCAGCAGTTCGGGATCGTCGACACCGTACGTCTCGCCGGTGCGCGGGTCGGTGGCCTTGAGCAGCCGGTGGATCCTGCGGACCCGGGCGCCCGCCTTCTCGGCGGCCTCGGTGGTCCCGTAGGTGATGGTGCCTACGAAGCCTGCCGTACGCATCAGCCGGCCCCAGGCGTCCTTGCGGAAATCGGAGTTCTGCATGACGCCGCGCACCGCGCGCGGGTGCAGCGCCTGGAGGTACAGGGCGCGCACCCCGGCCACCCACATCATCGGGTCGCCGTGCATCTGCCAGGTGACCGATTCGGGCCCGAAGAGGCCGGGGTCGGGTTCCGTCATGTGCTGGTACCTCCCGTAGCTCCCGCTCGGCGGCGTCATCCCCTCGTCGGGAATGAGGACCACCGCGCGTCCGTGGCGGTCTTCACAGCTTCGCGCCGAAGTCCTGCGTCCACCACGGTCCGCCGGGCCCTTGGTGGATGCCGATGCCGATGTCCTTGAAGGCGCAGTTGAGGATGTTGGCGCGGTGGCCGGGGCTGTTCATCCAGGACTCCATCACCGATGCGGGCGTCTGCTGGCCACGGGCTATGTTCTCGCCGTACGTCGACCAGCGGTATCCGGCGTCGGTGACGCGCTGTCCGGGGTCGGCGCCGTCGGGGTTGGTGTGCTCGAAGAAGTCCCGGGCGGACATGTCGTCGGAGTGGCGTTGTGCCGCGTCCGTGAGCTGTGGGTCCTCCTTGAGCGGCTCGCATCCGGCGGCCCCCCGCTCCTTGTTGACCAGGGCGACGACCTGGGCCGCGGTACTCAAGGGGGCCGGCTGCGCCGCGGGGGTGCTCGGGACCCGCGGCGTGGCGGCCGTTGTCCTCGGCGCCGGGGAGTGGCTCTTCGCCGGCTTCCGGCCCGGGGTGGCCGGGGCACTCTTCCTCGCCGTCGGCGAGGGCGACGCGGACGGTGACACGGACGGCGACGGTGACGTGGTGGCCGAGGTCTCGGGTGCGGTGAGATCGGTGACGGGCTCGGCCGACGTACGCGACGCGGCGTCGTCCTCGCTTCCGGTGCCGGGCCCGAGGGACACGTACCACAGCCCCCCGCCGGCCATGCACGCCGCCAGTACGGCGGCGCCGGCCGCCCGCCGCCGTACGGTCCGCCGGCGCCGGCGCGCATCGGCGCGTGAGGCGCCCTGCCGGCCCGCGTGTCTGCCGCCACCGGAGCGGTGCCGCCCGGCTCCGGCGGGTACCGCTCCGTCGCCCGTCGTCGCGTCGAGGGCGTACGAGGCGGCGACGGGCGCCGTCGAATCCTTCGCGGGCCACCGCGCGAGCAGTGCCACGGGCACCGCGACCAGCGCCAGCCCCGCCAGCAGGCCCTCGGCGGGCATCAGGCCGCTCCGGAGCCCGGCGCACCGCAGGCAGTCACCGGCGTGCCGGGCTATCCGCTTGCGCCAGAGTGCCGAGGGCCGGCCGTCCCACGCTGCGAGGACCCCGCGCAGTTCCTCGCACGGCGGCTGCGCGTCGAGTGCCCGCACGACGATGCGGGCCGTGTCCAGCTGCGCCTTCATCCGCTGCACCCGGACCGCCGCGTACGACGGCGAGAGTTCCAGCGCCTCGGCGACCTCGGCGCGGGTCAGCTGCCCGGCGCACTCCAGCCACCACAGCGACAGCAGTCCCCGGTCCTCCGGCTCCAGCCACCGCGTCGCACGCGCCGTCTCCTGACGCTGCCCCGACAGTTGCAGACGCATCATCGTCAGATCGACGAAGTCGGCCCTGGGGTCGGCGACCTGCCCGGCCTCCTCCAGCGTGCCCGGCGCGCCGTTGCGGCCCTGCCAGTACGCGCGGATCTGGTTCATCGCGATCGCCACCAGCCAGGAGCGGAAACTCTCCGGCGCCCGCAGACCGCCGAGCCCGTCCAGCGCTCGGAGCATGGTGTCCTGCACCACGTCGTCCACGTCCGCCGAACCGTTCAACGCCCGGCCCACGATGTTGTAGACGAGCGGGAGGTACGCGCCGGCCAGCACGTCCCTGGCCTCCGCGTCCCCCTCGCGAGCGGCGGTAACCAGCGCCACCGGGTCCACCGTGTGCTGATGGCTCATGAAGAAGTTCCCTGTCCTGTAGACCGCTGATGATGCCCGATGGCTGGGAGACCGCCGAGGGCGGCTCGGATATCAGTTATCCACGAACGGGATTTCCGGCATCCCGTGCGGACGAACGCGGCCCGCGCCCAAAGTGGGGAGGCGCCGTCACTGGCTTGTTCCCTGCTCGCCGGCCTCCCGGCGCAGGGCGGTGCGCCGCCGGGCCCGTACGACTGCCGGGCGCGCGGGAGGCACCGCGCGAACCGCTCGCGAGCACGAGTTGCCGTTCCGGCGCGCCGGCGTAGCGGAAGTGTCCCCGCCGAGGGTGAGGTCACCGACGACGGAGTGGGGGACGCCTTCGCTGCCGGCGTCCTGATGGGGGACGCGGTGTCCGGCCCAACACGGAAAGCCCGGGCTCGCCGATGAGTTCTCCGATCGTGAACGGTCCAATCAGTGACGCGACCGTTCACGACAGGAGTGCAATGTCCACCATCCAGCCCGTGATCCTTACCGCCGATCAGGACGCCCTGCGCCGGTTCTATACGGACCTGTTCGGCGCCGAGGAGACCTTCCGGGTGCCGGCGGAAGGTCCGGCCTTCTATCTCGGCCTGCGCATCGGTGACACCGACCTCGGTCTGGTGACCGAGCCGGACCCGGGGGACGGGGCAGCGCCGCGGATCCTGCTCAGCATCGGTGTCGACGACGTCGACGAGACCCTCGGCCGGGTGGAGGCGCTGGGCGGCGCGGTCAGCGGCGGCCCCAAGGACATGCCGTGGGGGCAGAGGGTCGCCCACATCCGGGACCCCGACGGCAACGCGGTGAACGTCACGCAGGCGATCCCGGCGGGGTGACGCCACCTGCGACGCGCGTCCGGAGGTCGACCCCACGGCCCCCGCCATGACGCCCCGCCCTCACCACCCCGGCAGCCCCAGTTCCCCCGCCCGCAGCCCCGCCTGGAAGCGCGACGCGGCCTGCAGCGTCACCATCAGCTCGGCCACGCGGCGGCGGTACGTCCGCAGGGAGACGCCCAACCGGCGGGCGGCCGACGCGTCGGTGAGGCCCGTGCTCAGGGCCTCCAGGATGGCGCGGGACTCCGGGTTCAGGCGCGGGGTGTCCGTCGCCAGGTACGTCGTGTAGTCCGCCGACCGGTTCCACATCGCGTCGAACAGCGAGTGGACGCCGTCGATCATGTTCTTCGAGGTCGTCACGGAGTACTCGCGGCCGGCAGGCGCCTCGCGGCCGGCGAGGATCATGACGCGGCGGTCGATGATGATCGTCTCGTGCGGGAGCTCCGCGTCGGTGATGCGCACCTGGGCACCCGCGCCCAGCACCAGCCGCAGGTGGTCCCTGGTCGCCTCGTCCGTGAGGGCCGCCGGGGTGAGCAGCTTCCGGGTCGTGAAGTCGGGGCCCGGGGTCGTCCACGTCGCCGGCCGGGGCCACGTCGTCAGGGTGCGGGCGGCGCACAGGAACTCGGTGCGGGCCGATTCGAGGAGGTGTCCGGCGCGCGCCAGCAGCTCCGCGTCGCCGTGGACCGAGAAGATCTGTTCGTTCCGCATGCCGCCAGTCTCGCAGGATTCCGCATCCCGCATCCCGCAGGTCTGGCAGCAAGCTGCCACGCGCTGGGCCGCCCCAGCCTCCACGGAGAGCATGAAGCCATGACCACCACCACTTTCGCCCTCGGCGGCGACCTCCCCGTCAACCGCCTCGGTTTCGGCGCCATGCGGTTGCCCATGAGCACGTTCGACGGCCCCGCCCGCACCCCCGAGAACGGCATCGCGGTCCTCCGGCGGGCCGTCGAGCTGGGCGTGAACCACATCGACACCGCCGCCTTCTACGCCCGGGGCGACGTCCGCGCCAACGAACTGATCCGCGAGGCGCTCACCCCCTACCCCGAGGACCTGGTCATCGCGACCAAGGTCGGCCCGCTCCGCGGCGCCGACGGCATGCCCAGCGGCCAGGCCACCCCCGACCAGCTGCGCGGCCTCGTCGAGGCGGACCTGCACGCCCTCGGCGTCGACCGGCTCGACGTCGTCAACCTCCGCGTCGGCGGAATGAGCGGCCCCGGCGACGAGTCCGTCGCCGAGCGGTTCGCCGTGCTCGCCGGGCTCCAGCAGGAGGGCCTCATCCGGCACCTGGGCGTCAGCAACATCGACGCCGCGCAGCTCGCGGAGGCGCGGTCCGTCGCGCCCGTCGCCTGCGTGCAGAATCCGTACGCCGACGACCTGGCGCTCCTCGCGGAGTGCGAGGCGGCGGGCATCGCGTACGTGCCGTTCTTCCTGCTCGGCGGCGGACGCGAGCCGCTGGACACACGGCGCCTGGAGAAGGTCGCGGCCCGGCTGGAGGCGACCGTCGCGCAGGTACAGCTCGCCCTGCTGCTCGCCTCGTCGCCGGTCATGCTCGCGATCCCCGGCACCGGGAACCTCGCGCACCTGGAAGAGAACATGGCCGCCCGCGACCTCACACTCACGGACGACGACCTGGCCGAGCTACGCGGCTGACGCGGCCCGGTCGACCCACGACGGGTCCGCCATCAGGGCCTCCGGCTCGTCGACCGGGCGCGCCGTGTGGAAGCCGTCCGCCGCCGCGTGGTGGATCTGTACGGCGAGCGGGAGCAGGGCCCGGCCTTCGCGTTCCACGTAGCGCCCCAGCGTGAAGACCGGCGCCAAGTGGTCGTGGCGCACACCGGGAGCCGCAGTCCGGTCCGGCGGGTCGTCGCCGCGACCGCTCCGGACGCCCGTGCCGACCAGCAGCCCGCATGGGCGTCCGGGTACCGCGGCTATGCCCGCCGTTCCGCCTCCCACGAGGTATCCACGGGGACGTTCCAGCCCCGCAGCATGGCCAGGATCTCCGCACGTGTCCTGGGACCGGCGAACCGGAAGGCGCGATCGAGCACTTCCCTGCTCTCCAGGAGGGGTTCCACGAAGGTGAAGTACGCCGTCTCCACCAGTTCGCCCCCCGGACTCTCCTCCAGGCCCTCGATGAAATCGAAGCAGCGCGCGAGGAATTCCTCGTCCGCCACGTCCATCTCGGCGGACTCCATCCTGGGCTGGAACAGCGGATGGGCGAGGACTTCGGAAAGCAGCGTCCCGGGGTGGGTGTTGACCTGGTCCCAGTGGGTCACCTGGGATGCCCGCCTGCCGTGCCGCCGGGCCGCCGTCTCAAGGTACGGCTCCACTTCCGGCAGCAGCCGGACGAGCTGCCCGACCAGATCCCGGGAAGAAATTCCCTGCATGTGTCCGTACTCCTTCGTCTCGCGCAAAATACCGCACGGCCGGCCGGGAGGGATTCCCGGCCGGCCGTGCACGTTCCTCCGGTGTTCTTCGCGGGATCGGCCCGGTGTCAGATCACCGGCACGACCACGTAGCAGTCGCCGAAGAGCGCGCATCCCGCGCCCTGCCCGTCGGGGATCATGTCGAGCGGGTCCGTGAGCGATTCCGTGAGCTTCTTCGTGGCTTCCTCGAACCCGTAGTTGTAGACGTCCGTCGGATACTGCGCGGCGCTGGCGGCGCCGCCCACCACCCCGAACGCCTTGGCGAAGCCACGCCCCTGCACCCGTTCACCGGTGGGCGCGGCCCGCTGCGGGGCCTTCGGGTGCAGGTTCTCGGGGATCGCGAACTTCTGGCCGGTGACCTCGCTCATCGACTCCGACGAGATGACGGTCTTGATGAGTTTGGAAAGCGTCTTCGCGAAGGCCGGTGTCGCCTTCACGTTCTTCGTCACCTGACCGGCCACGTCGTTCGCGTTGATGGCCGTCCACAGTTCCTTCGACTCGTTGAGCGCGACCTTGCGGTCGGAATCGGAGAGAATCCCCTTCCCGGTGCTCTCCTTCGCCTTCCGGTCGTCCTCCAGCAGATCCCGCAGACCGCCCAGTTTCGCCGTGGCCTTCTCGATGTGCCACTTCGTCCCGTCGCCGCCGAACGCCTTTCCCTCGTTCAGCTCCTCGATCAGGGCGGTGGCCGTCTTGCCGTCGCCCACCACGTCCGAGTCCGCGACCTGCGGCCGGATGTACAGCTCCTTGATGATCCTTTCGAGGCGCTCGTTCTGGACGGCCGGCACGTGCGCGCGCTTCTTGTCCATCCCCGGGTTGGGGTTCTTCTTCGGCTTGGAAGGCTTGGGCTTGCTCCGGATGAGCTTTCCGCCCGAGCACTTCTCGGGGTTCTTGTTGCAGTAGTCCCTTTCGTCCGGGTCGTACTTCCCCGAGGGGTCGCTGCGCCGCAGCGGATTGCTGTGCGCGTACGCGTAGCCGTTCAGCTGTTGCGGGTCCGACGGGTCGACCACCGGGTCGGCGCTGATGAAGCGGCCCGTGCCCGGTTCGTACTCCCGGGCTCCGAGGTGGGTGAGGCCGGTGGAGTCCTGCGTGCCGCCGACGAAGCCCTTGGTCCCCGGCCAGCTCCCGGTGGGAGGCGTGGTGCCACGTGGTTCACCGAAGGGCATGTTCCGGCGCTGGACCATGGTCTGGGTGGTCGCGTCGACGGCGAGTTCACCGGTGCCGTGGTGGTCCGCGACGACGAAGGAGAGCGAGCCGTTGTCCTGCCGTACGGCGCTCGCCCCGCCGAGGTCGTAGTACCGCCGGGCCGTCGTTCTGCCGGTGGCCTTGGTCCAGGTGATCTCCGTGGCGCCCAGGTACAGCGTCGAGGTGTTGCCGGGGCCGTGGCTGATCAGCCGCTTGCCGTCGGCGTCGTACAGGTAGGAGGTGACCGACGAACCCTCGGTGACCGAGGCGAGGTTGCCCTCGGAGTCCCAGGCGAACGACTGCTTCGCCGCACCGCTCGGGGTACGGGACTCGGTGCCGCCGCCGGGCTCGTAGGTGTACGTGTCCTTGCCGGTGACGGCGCCGGCGGAGGTGACCGACGTCAGGGTGTTCGGCTGGCCCTTTCCGTTCTCGTCGTAGCGGTAGGTGCGCTTGGTGTCCCGGGAGGAGTTCAGGGCGGTGTCGTGCGCGGTGTCGGTGTCGCGGTTCCCGGCCGCCGTGTAGGTGTACGACTGCCAGTACGGCGCGGGTCCGCCGAGCGCGGTCGCGCCGGGCGCGGGCGCGCAGTCACCGGCCGGTGTCCACGCCTCGGTCAGCCGCTGGAGGTAGTCGTAGTGGAAGCACTGCCTGTCCGTGCCCTGCCGTGAGGCGTCGGTGACGGACGTGACGTTGCCCGAGTCGTCGTATGCGTAGGTGGCCGCCCGGTCGACACCCTCGACGCCTTCGCGTTCGGTGCGGCTGGTGGAGAGCCGCTGGGTGCCCGGCTCGTAGGTGTTGTTGATCCAGATCCGCTTGCCCGCGCTGCCCAGCTCCAGCTCCTCCAGCTTCCCGGTGAGGCTGTAGCGGGCGCCGCCGATGTAGGTGCTGAGCCCTTCGGACTTCACCACGCGCTGGAGCGCGTCGTAGGTCGGCGCCACCACCTCGGCGGGCAGGCTCCCGGCCGCCGGGTAGCTGGCGGACTTGACGGTCCCGTCCAGGTTGTAGCCGGTGGTGGTCTGGTAGCTGACGCCCGAGGTGCCGCCGAGGCCGGGCTCCGAGGCCGGGACCGACACGGTGGTGCGCAGCGGCCGGTACAGGTTGTCGTACGCGTCGATCGTCTGCGTGTACTTCGCGCCGTCGGCGCCGCCCACGTAGCGGGTGGAGCTGCTGAGGTAGCCCTTGCGCACGGTGTCGAAGGTCCAGGACGCGAGCAGCGGGCCCGTGGTGGAGTTCTCCCGGGTCTCGGTGTGCCGGCCGAGCCGGTCGTAGACGAAGGCGATCTTCTTCTGACGGCCGTCGGTCGCGGTGGTGACCCGGTCAGCGTCGTCGTACGTCGTCCGGATGGTGCCGGAATCCGGGTCGGTAGACGTGAGCTGGTGCCCGAGCAGGTCGTAGGTGTACGAGCGGACCGTCTTGTCCGGGGCGGTGACCTTCGTGAGGCGGCCGGCGCTGTCGTACTCGTACAGCGTCCTGTCGAAGGCGCCGGTCGGCGCCGATCCGTGGAACTCGTGCAGCTCCTTGACCCGTCCCGCCGCGTCGAGCACCGTCTCGGTCGCGGTGGTGCCGGTCGGCGGGTTGACGGTGACCAGGTCGGCGCTGTGGGTGGTCGTGGTGCGTGACAGTTCGGCACCCACCCCGTTGCCCTGGAGCGTCTTGGTCACGGTCGGGCGGCCCAGGCCGTCGTACTCGTTGACGGTCTGGGTGTCCACGGCACCCTGCGCGGTCACGCCGAAGAGCTTGGCCTCCGGTGCGCCGGTGGTGTAGTACGGCGCGTAGGTCCGCTCGACCAGGCCGCGCTCGTCGTAGAACGTGTCGTCGACCAGCCGGCCGCCGTCCGGGCCGACTGACTGCGACTGCCGGGGCCGCAGCCAGCCGTCGTAGAGGATGTACGACGCCGTCTGGCTGCCGTCGTTCTTCAGCTTCTTGGCGACGACCGCGGCGATGGACCCCTCCGCGATCAGGTAGCTGTACTCCAGACTGGGCGTCGGGCTGGACGCCTTGGGCCGGTTGGCGAGCCAGGCCTTGGTGAGCCGGCCCAGCGCGTCGAACTGCGCTTCGCTGCGCTTGCCGTTGGCGTCCACCGTGGTGGTGGGCTGCGAGCGGACGCCGTCGAACTCGGTCACCACGGACTGCGCGCTGGAGGCGGTGCCCGCGACCAGTTCGGTACCGGTCACGGTGAAGCTGCCGGGCTTGGTGGCCGTCGCCGGTGTGAAGACGGTCGTGCTGCTGGAACCGGTCGAGTCGGAGGTCGACTTCACCCGCCCGTAGCTGTCGTACGCCGTGTTCTTGGAACGGTAGGCGGGTGTCGTGCCGGTGTAGCCGGTCAGCTCCTCCTGCTTGGTGAGCAGGCCCCGGGTCGGAGTCGCGCCGAAGGCCAGATTGTCGTAGGTGTTGCGCTTGCGGGAGAGCAGGTGCGCGGGGTAGGTGACGCCGGTACCGCATGCCACGTCGAGGACCTCGACCTGCTTGGGCAGGGCCCGCAGCCAGGTGGTGGCGTTGTCGGCGTACGAGGTGATCGTGCACTCCTCGTCGCCTGTGGCCGCCTCACCGAGGTCGCTGTCCTCGACGACACGTCCCAGGTCGTCGTACTTCGTGGCGGTGGAGGTCTCCTGCCAACTGCCGTCGTGCTTGCGGTCCCAGGTGCGGGTGGCGGCGGTGCCGGTCAGGTTCGCGGTGACGGTGCCCCAGTCCCGTACCCTCTTGGCGGTCTCCTTGCGCCACGGGGTGCTCACGGTCCTGCTCTCCACCGTGCCGCCCGGCGCGGTGTAGTCGATCGTCTTGAACTCGGTGCCCTGAAAGGCCTCGTGGTCCTGGATGCTGCCGCCCTCGCCGTCGGACACGGTCACCGGCCTGGTCCCGCCCGCTGAGTTCTTGCGGTCGCCGTCCATGCCCCGCAGGAACCAGTGCTCGGACAGCGAGCGCATGCCGTCCCAGCCTCCGGACTGCACCTGGACCCGGCCGTAGCCGTTCCACTGGGACCAGGTCTTGTACTTCTCCTTGGTCAGCCCGTCGTCGTCCGCGTAGTGCCAGGCGGCGCCGCCGAGATAGGCGTACTTGGTGACCATGTCGTCACTGCCGCCGGTGCGGTCGGTCGCGGTGACCTGGGTGACGACGTACTTGTTGAACCACTCCTGAACGGGGTCGGGCGCACCGGCGGGCTGCCAGTACTGCGGGAAGCAGCGCGTGGTGTTGGTCTCCGGCACCGGCAGCGCGGTGAAGTCGCAGTCGGGTTCCGAGTAGGCGACGTCGATCGAACCGCCCGACTCGTCCGAGACGTTGGCGAGCCGGTACTTGATGAAGGGTGCTATGCCGTCACCGAGCCGGTCGAGGCGGTTGGGCCCCTGTTTGTAGCCGAAGGTCACCTTGGGCAGGGTGATCGAGGGGGTGGCGGCCAGGCCGGTGTGCTGAATCGACTCCAGGAGCAGGGAGCGGTCGATGTCGGCGTCGCCCCACTTCTGGGTGAACGCCCAGGCATCGGCGTCCGCGTAGCCGCCCGAGGGCTGGAGCACCTGGGTGGTGACCTTGGTGAGCCGCTTGCGGGACCAGAAGGACGGGGCGAAACGCCCCTTGTCGCAGTCGGTGCCCGCCTTGCAGTTCAGATACCAGGGTGTGTCCTCCCAGCGCGTGGCGTTCTTCTCGATCTCCGCGGGGGCGCAGGCGGCGGCGGTGGGCTGGATGCACCGTTCGGTGTTGGTGAAGACGACCTTGCCCGCGGCCTTGGCGGTGAAGAGCGTGTCGCTGCGCTGGCCGTACTCGATGTGATCGAGGACGCCGCCGCGCTCGTACGAGGTGTCGTCGGCGGCCACCCGGTTGCGGCCGTAGGAGTTGGTCTCCGGGGTGTACCAGTACGACATGGCGTTGCCGTTGGGGTCGACGACGTAGTCGAGGTTCCAGCGCCAGGCCTGCTGGCACCACGACGCGGCGAACGTGGCCTGGTGGCAGGGCTCGTCGGCGTTGTTTCCGAAGACCGGCACGTTCCAGGTGGACTTCGTCTCCGGCTTGCCGGTGTTCCAGCTCGGGAGGCGGTTGTAGCCGAAGAAGTACTGGAGGCCGTCGGTGGTCGTCACCTTCCAGTACTCACCGTCGTTGTCGCCGTTGGCCCGCTCGGTGGCGTTCCTGAGCTTCTCGACGCGGGTGCCGTCGTCGTTGCGGATGCGCCAGACGTCCTTGCCCGCCGGGATCAGCTCGCCCGCACGGCCGTTGAAGCTGATGGTGGCGTTGTCGTACCCCCAGCACTGGTCGCCGGGGGCGTCGTCCCTGCTCCAGTCTCCGTCCTCGCCGCACGGCTTGAAGTGCCGCTCGATGAAGCCGGTGTTCATGTCGAAGCCCGAACCGAGCCAGGAGGACTGGTTGTTGCTGTTGGAGGTCTGGCCGTCGATGGAGCCCGAGGAGTAGCCGATGGACAGCTTGGGCAGCAGCCCGCCCGGCACGGTCGGCGCCGTCAGGGGGTACGACCAGGAGAAGTCGCCCGTCTGCAGGCTGGTCTGCCAGGCCGCCGATGACGACAGCGGTGTCGCCGTGTAGTCACCGGCGCCCGCGGTGCCGCCGGCGGGGTCCGCCACGGCGGCGAGCAGGACCGCGGACGCGGCGGGGCGCAGCGCTACTGAGTCGGCGGAGACCGTGTGCTTCTCGCCGTCGTTGCGGCCCGCGACGGGGGTGGTCGTACGACAGCGGGTCAGCTCCGGGGTGGTCAGCGCGCACGCCGGGAGGGTGGCCAGGCGCAGCCGGGCGCCGTAGTCACCGCCGTACGCCTCGTCGAACGCGGAGTAGTCCAGGCTGACGCCGACACGGCGGCCATCGACGGAGGCGTCTGCCGGGCCGGTGCCGGAGACGGAGAGCAGGACACCGTCGAGGCCGAGGCCGCGGGCGGTGTCCTGGGAGAGGACGCGTACCCGGGCCCGCACGGCATCGGCGGACACGGGTGCGTTCGCGGCGGAACCGGTGGGCTCCGCCGGGACGGCCAGCAGCCGGACGGGCAGGCCCGGTACCGGTGTTGGCGCGGGGGCCGCGGCCCTGGCCTTCGTACCGGAACCGTGGCCCGGCTCGGGCACGGCGGGCAGGGTGACCTGAGCCGTGCCGGCCTTCGGCCAGGTGGCGTGAGGTGCGCGGCGGGGGCCGGCGGCCAGCCCGTCCCTCTTGCGCGGCGCGGCCTTGAGGGCCTTGCCGGGGACGGGGTGGTCGGCCTCGACGGTGTGTGGGCGCGTGGCGCCGATACCGGTTCCTGGGGCGGCGAGCGCGGGCGCGGCCTGGAACAGCGAGCCGGCCATCAGGACGGCCACCATGAGGGCGGCACTGCGATAGATGCCGGCCGCGCGACGCGGCGGTATGGGTCTGGACAACCCGGTGATTCCTTTCGGTGCGGGGTGTGCGGGGCGGGAGGCGAGGAGCGGGGTGCGGGGTGCGGGAGGGAAAGGCCCGGTCCGACCCGGACGGTTCGGGCCGTCGGGACCCGTCCCGCGGCGACCGGATGCGCGCCGCGAGCGGCTGATGCCCCTGCGGGGGCCGAGACCTGCGGACCGGCGGGCCCGCGGACCGGTGGCCGTGAAGCGGGCGCGGGGCCGTGTTCAGGCTCTCTCCGTTGCCGAGTTTGATGATCTGGGCGTCACTTGCGACGCCGGAGAACATCCACACGTCGTCGATCACGCCAGGCCAGTACTCGCCGGTCGTCCCGTTCTCCTTGTTGCGGCCGAACTGGAGCTGCTTGGTCGCCTGGAAGGGCAGCACGTTGGCCCGCCACGACATGGCGTCCATGACCTGCTCCAGATGGCCGTTGACGTACAGCCTCGCCTCGTCGGAGAAGGCGTCGTACACGACCGCTATGTGGTCCCACTCGAAGTCCGTCTGGAAGCTCGAATGGTGGACCGCGGGCCGGGCAGCGCCCGACGTGTCCGTGGTGGGCAGCTCCAGCTCGTAGCCCCCCTGGTTCGCCGGGTCCGCGGGGTCCGGGGCGTAGCGCACGGTGAAGGCGCTGTTGACCGCACCTTCCGCCGACAGGACGGTGACTTTCTTCTGCGGGCGGCTCGCGGTGCTCACCCAGGCGGTCGCGGTGAAGCTCTCCTTGGTGTTCACCGGGACGGACGCGGCGGCGGCGTAGTCGTCCACCCCGTCCAAGACCAGGCCTCCGGCGCCGACCCAGCCCGCGCCCGGAATGACGGCCGCCTGGCCGCCCAGGACCGCGGGCCGCTCGCCGGCGCTGTCGTCGGGGCTGGAGGCCGGGGTAGCGGCCGTCGTGGCGTCGAACTTCCAGCGCCCCTTCACCTGCGGGTGCTGTTTGAACAGGTCACCGACCTCGTCCTTGGAGACCACCCGGTCGTACAGGTGCACATCGTCGATCTGCCCCTTGAAGAACGAGCCCGGCAGCGCTCCGTAGGAACCCGCGCCGATCTGCACCGGGCCCGTGGCGTCCCAGGGAGCGGGCTCGAACGGCACGGCCGACACGAGTCCGCCGTCCACGAAGAGCCGGAGCTCCTTCACCGTGCTGTCGTAGACACCGACGAGATGGTGCCAGCTGTCCCCGGGGTAGACCTGGTCCGCGGCGGGCTTGCCGAGGTTGGCCATGGCCCGGGTCGGCTGGACGCCCGCGGTGTCGGAGACGTAGCGGTTGAAGATCCAGCGGCGGTACGAGCCCGAGTAGTACAGCTCGAAACCGCTCTGCTGCGCACCGGCCTGGGTCGCGATGATCTGCGCCGTGGAAGGCTCCGCCTTGGGGAGCTTGGCCCACGCGGAGACCGAGAAGCTGCGCAGGGTGTTGAGCTGCGGGCCCGCACTGCTCGCGTAGCCGTTCGCCGTGGAGCTGAGGTCCAGGGCACCGGCCACGTTGCCCACGGCGCCGAAGGTGCCGCCGCCCTTGAGTACCAGGGGCCTGACCTCGCTCGCGCCCTGCGCCACCTGGGAGGTGGCGGCGTCGTCGAAGTCCCAGGCCGCCTTGGCGGGACGGCCGGTGGTCACGGCCTCGTGCCGGGCCAGTCGGCCGATGTCCGCCGCGCCCAGCGGGCGGTCGTAGACGGCGGTCTCGTCGATCGCACCCTTCCACGGATCGACGTAGGCGCCGTTGTACTTGCTGCGGCCGAACTGGAGGTTGGCCGCAGCGTGCCAGGGAGTGGTGAAGGCGGTCGTGCCGACCGGCACACCGTCGACGTAGAAGGTGTACTTGCCGGCCGCGGCGTCACGGACCGCCCCGAGATGTGTCCATCTGCCGACCTCCGGCGGGGACGGCGACATCACGCCGCCGAATACGGCGCCCGCACCGTCCTTGGTGGGCACGCGGAAGGCCCAGCGCTTGTTCGCTCCCTCGTAGCCGAGGTAGAGGCCCGCGTGCAGGGTGCCGTCGACACTGACCGCGGTGGCGGTGCCGGCATCCGAGTCCAGGCGCACCCAGGTGGAGACGGTGTAGTCGCCGTCGGTGTCGAGCAGGTGGGGTCCGCCGGCCGCGTAACCGTCGGTGGCGCCCGCGCCGTTCAGGGCGAGAGCCGTATTGCGGACGCCCGGTTCACCGAGCGTCGCGGTGCCGCCGAGCACGGCGGGCCGGGCGCCGCCGGAGCCCGGGTCCTGGGTGGCGCCGGCCGGGGCGTCGAGGGTCCAGTTGGCGCGATCGGGCTGGCCGGTGGCCACCCGGAACTGGTAATTGGCGATGGTGCTGGCGTTGTTGTTGGCGTCCCAGGCTTGGACGTAAAGGTTGTTCAGCCCTGGCCGGGTGGGCATCACGTCGACCGAGACGGCCCCGCCGGGGGTCGCTGGTTTGCGTTCGTTTGCCGCGGTCGGGTCCGCGTTCAGGCCGAACCAGTACTTGGTCACGTCCGTCGCGGCCGAGTCGATGGTGAAGCGGCCGTAGCGTCCGACTCCGTCCAGCCAGGGGTCGAGCGGGTCGGTGGTGTCCGAGACGGGGTACTGCTGGGAGACCACGGTCGGCGCCGCCGGGCTCTTGGAGTCGAAGGTCAGGTAGCAGCCGGTCTGGGTGTCACCGGCGTAGCTCCAGGGCCCCCACAGCTTGCCGTCCGAGGCGCGCACGCTCCAACTGGTCTTGAGGTTCTGCGGGATGCTCGACGGGAGCGAGATCGTGTACGGCTGTCCGGACGCCTTGGGACCGATCCGGCCGGAGTTCCAGTGCTCCTTCCAGCCGTCGCCCGAATCCCACTCGGCCTTGAACTCCGCGTACACCTGGTCCTTGTCGGGGTCCGACAGGACGGCCGTCGCCTTGGGGATGACGTTGACCGCCTTGGGCGCCAGCGTGCAGGTGCCGCCCGGGCTCATCGTCAGCTGCGACTGCTTGGGCTGGTTCGGCGCGTTGTTGTACTCGACACGCAGGAAGCCGTTGCCGGCGAAGCGCTTCCACTGGGACTCGGCGTTCTCGTTCGGCGCCTTCAGCCCGAAGGTGAGCTTGGTCTGCTTGTTGGCGGCGGCCCAGGTGACCGCGTCCTTCGCGTTGAACTCCAGGTCGCCGTCCGGGCAGGAGGCGGTGGCGCCCTTGGCGGCCGTCACGGTCGGCATCTGGTCGATCCAGTAGCCCGAAGCCTTCTGGCTGTTCCAGGTCGTCGTGGTGGTGAGCGGCTTGGTGCGCCAGAACTCCACCGGCTGCTTGGTGCAGTTGTACGCAAACGTCTCGCGGACGACGAACTCGGCGCTGGTGATGCTCTTGCCCGCGAAGCTGGTCACCGGCAGCTGGTAGAAGAGCCGCTTGGCGTCGTTGGTCGCGCACTTGAGGCCGGAGAAGTTCGGCGGGCAGAAGCCCATGCCCGAGTCGGCGGCGCCGTCGAACTTGTAGAAGTGGGAGCTGGGGTAGGCGCGGGAGACCATCGCGTAGGCGGAGGCGCGGGGCGAGGACCAGGCCGGGTCGATGAAGACCGGGTAGCGGGTGTTCTCGCCGGAGAGGAGCTGCGGGTCCGGGGTGAGGAGGAGCGAGTCAGGGGTCACCGAGGCGCGAACGGCCGCCCGCGTCGAGGTCTCGCCGGGACCTTCGTACAGGTCGGGGGAAGGCGCGCTGCGCGGGGCGCCGGCCGGTGGGACGGACCCGGCGGCCTCCGCGGCCGTGGTGGGGGGCACGGCTGCCGTCCTGGACCGGGCGCCGGTGCCGGTGTGGGCTTCGGCGTCTGTGCCGGCGTCGGCTTCGCCGGAGTCCCACATCACCGGCTGCGCCGCCTCGAAGGCCACGCCTCCCGCCTGGGTGTCGACCGCCTCAAGACCGCCGGCGTCGGTGCCGCGGACGGTGAGTCCCTTGCCCTCCAAGGGCAGTTTCAGCTCGGCGAGCGCGGGGTTGGCCGCGGCCTCGGCGCTCTTGACCACCAAGACCTGGGAGAAGCCGTCGGGGTCCGCGGTCATCCGCAGATCCACGTCCGGCAGGACCTCCGGATACGTCACGGAGGAGCCGGAGAGGACCGGGGCGGGCAGGGTGCCCGGCCACGACAGGGACAACTCCCGCCCAGCCTTGGTCATCCGGACCAACGGGGCCTGGCCGCCCCCGGCCGAGAACACGACATCGGCGGCGGAGGCGACCGGCGCGACTCCCCCGTCCAGCCGTCGCAGGCTGGTGTCGATCGTGACCCACTTGCCGTCCCGGCGGGTGCGTACCGGCTCCATGTGCGTGATCTCGGTGAGGCTGCCGCTCGGGTTGACGAACACCTCGCGGCTCGCCCCGCGTTCGGAGACGACCTCGACCTGCTTCCCGTCCCGCCGGGCCTGCTCCCGCGCCCGGTCGACGTCGGGTGAGAGGGTGTCAGGTGCGGGGTCGTCGGCGACTCGGGTGTCCGCCCCGCCCGTTCCCGGGGTCTGCGCGCTCGCGTCGGGCAGAGATGTTCCTGGTAGCTGTCCGGTGAGCAATGCCCCGACCAGCAGGGAGACCGCGCCCACAGCGACGCTCCCCCGCGTTCTTTCAGCCACGCCGATCCCCTCATGCAATTTTCATACTCTGGCGGTGACTATCCGGCCTACTGGATCAAGCCGTCAACGAGGTATGTGTGGATGCTGTGTGGTAGCAAAAGTCACCCTTCAGCCCGGATACGGACAATTATTGAGTGACACTTCGGGCATATCGCTCGTATCCGGAGGGCAGGATTTATCCAACCTGCGACTTGCTGACCGGATGCGGCCCCGGTGAATTTGCGGGCATAAGAAATTTCTGGGTCCGGATGGCCTGTCTTGGTGTTTATCAGCGCATAGCGCGTTCTTCCCGGCCTTCACCGCGCCAGGGACAGAAGTGGTCGAACTTCCGGACGGGTCGGATTCCGCGGAGCTCGCGCGGCCGTCGCCGCCGTGTGCGCCGGAGCGGGCGGAAGGCGCGGCGCACGGGAGCTGTTCGCCAGCCGGGTCAACGTCAGGGCTCTGCTGTTCCTCTTCGGCATTTACGGTTTCTGGGGCGTGGCCGCCGGCCAGATGGGAATCTTCATGCCCCGGGTGTACGCAACCGCGAGCGTGGAGAGCGCTTCCGGGCAGAATCTGCTCCAAGTGCTGGCGTGGTCCCGCACCGTGCTGTCCACCTATTTCGGCTTCATGCAGCTCGGCGACCGGATCAGCCGACGGCTGCTCTACACGGTGGGCGCAGTGCCGGGCATCGTCGCCTGGATGCTGCCGGTGGACCGATGCATGGAGTACTTCGGGCATCGGCCACCACTGGGCCCTCTGCGTCGAGCACCGGGCCAAGGGCCTCCAGGCCGTTGCGGACCTACTCGGACTGCCATTCCAAGGTCGTCGCCAGAATCACGGACCCGGGGGGCAGCCGACTCAGCGCCGTACGCGCGGCATCCCGAGGCCGATCCACGAGATGATCTCCCGCTGGATCTCGTTGTTGCCGCCGCCGAACGTGAAGATGACGGCGGACCGGTAGCCACGTTCGAGTTCGCCGTGCAGCACCGCGCCGGCCGAACCCTCCTTGAGCGGGCCGGCCGAGCCGACGACCTCCATGAGCCAGGCGTAGGCGTCGCGGCGCGCCTCGGAGCCGTAGACCTTGACGGCGGAGGCGTCCTGCGGGGTGAGGGCGTGGTGCTGGACGGCGGACACCATCTGCCAGTTGAGGAGCTTCATGGCGTCGAGCCGGGTGTGGGTGCGGGCGAGCCGGGCGCGGACCCAGCCGAGGTCGATGACGCGGCGGCCGTCGGCGAGGTGGGTCTCGGCGGCCCAGCGACGGACGTTGTGCAGGGCGCGGATGGCCATGGTGCCGTGGGCGGCGAGGGTGACGCGTTCGTGGTTGAGTTGGTTGGTGATGAGTCGCCAGCCCTTGTTCTCGTCGCCGACCCGGCGGGAGACGGGGACACGGATGTTCTCGTAGTAGCTGGCGGTGGTGTCGTGCGAGGCGAGGGTGTTGATCAGGGTGCAGGAGTAGCCGGGGTCGGAGGTCGGGACCAGGAGCATGGTGATGCCCTTGTGGGGCGGGGCGTCCGGGTCGGTGCGGGCGGCGAGCCAGACCCAGTCCGCGGTGTCGCCGTTGGTCGTCCAGATCTTCTGCCCGTTGACGACGTAGCTGTCGCCGTCGCGCACTGCCCGGGTCTTCAGGGCGGCGAGGTCGGTGCCCGCGTCCGGCTCGCTGTAGCCGATCGCGAAGTCGATCTCCCCGGCGAGGACCTTCGGCAGGAAGTAGGCCTTCTGCTCGTCGGTGCCGAACTGCATGATCGTCGGGCCGACGGTGTTGAGGGCCATCAGCGGCAGCGGTACGCCGGCCTGCGCCGCCTCGTCGAAGAAGATGAACTGTTCCATCGGGGACAGGCCGCGCCCGCCGTACTCGGTGGGCCAGCCGACGCCGAGCCAGCCGTCGGAGCCGAGGCGCCGGATGGTCTCCCGGTAGAAGCGCTTCTGGGCGTCCGGGTCGGCATAGCGCGCATAGGCGTTGTCAGGGACCAGGGCGGCGAAGTACGTGCGCAGCTCGGCGCGCAACTGCTGCTGCTCAGGCGTGTATTCGAGGTGCACGGCCCCTCCAGGAGTCTCGCGGTCGCGTCGCCCGTGTGCGGCGGCGCACACAGTAGAACGTGTTGCAAGAATCCGGAAGGGGCGCGGCGCCCGGGGCGGCGGGCCTCAGCGTTTGACGGCGCGCAGCACCACGAACTTGGGGTCGCCCGCCACCGTGGCGCAGTTGCCGAACGTCCGGCGCAACTGGGTGTGGTAGCCGAGATGACGGTTGCCCACGACCCACAGCTCGCCGCCCTGGCGAAGCGCGGCGCGCGCCCCGTGGAACATGTTCCGGGCGGTCGCGTCCGTGGTGGCCTGGTGCGAGTGGAACGGCGGGTTGTTGAGGACGAGGTCGACGCTCGCGGGCGCGGTGCCGGCCAGGCCGTCCCCGACCACGAATCGGGCCTCGGCGCCGTCACCGGCGTTGGCGCGAAACGTCTCCTCGGCCGAGGCGACGGCCTGGTACGACTCGTCGATGAAGGTGATCTCGGCCTCGGGGTTGGCGAGTGCGGCGGACAGGCCGAGTACCCCGTTCCCGCAGCCGAGGTCGACAACCCGCTCGGGACTGCTGCGACGCGGCAGGTGCTTCAGGAAGAAGCGGGTGCCGATGTCGAGCCGTTCCGCGCAGAAGATTCCGGCGTGGTTGATGACGGTCCGCCCCGCGACGGCGCCGACATCGTCGGGCAGCTCGTACCGGTGCGGCCAGGGGCTGGGCGTGCGTGCCGGGGCCGGCTCGGGTGCGCAGTGGATGAGCCGGGCCTTCTTGACCGCGAGCGAGGTGCGGGTGGGGCCGATGATCCGCTCGAACAGCTTGAGGGTGGAGGTGTGGATCTCCTTCACCATGCCGGTGCCGATGATCACGGTGTCCGCGTGGACGGCGGGCGCCAGCCGGTGCAGTTGGTCCTCGAGGAGCGCGAGGCTCTTGGGTACCCGTACGAGCAGGACGTCGATCCGTTCCGGCGGGGTGTCCCGTGCGGACAGCAGGCGCACGGCGTCCGCGTCCGCCCCGTTGCGCTCCAGGTTCGCCTCGGTCGCCCGCTGGGCGAGGTAGGAGTCGGTGATCTGTACGGGCCGGTGGCCGGCCAGCACCGTGCTCAGCGCGCCCCAGCGGTCGCCGACCACGACGACGCTGCCGGAGAGGTCGACCGGCTCGGCGCCGTCGATCCCCTCCAGGTGCCGCAGCAGGTACTCGTCGGCAGCGTCCCAGGCACGGAAGGGGTCGCGGGGGTCCTCGGGGAATCGGGCAAGGTCGTAACCGGCCCCTGACGTCGTCAAACGGTTCATATGGCGTTCAGGCTAACCGAGCAGCGGGAGACACCCGCACACTTCCGGCCGCCGCGACGGCGCGGAGCGGCCGCGCCCACCCCGGAGCGGCGCCCGACGGCGGCTACGGCAGTTGCTTGTCGATGGCCGCTCGGCCCTCCCTGGCCAGCCTGCGCCGCGCCCACTCGAGGGTCTGCGGCGTCAGGTCCCGCCCGGAGGCGAGTACCAGGTCCTCGGCCGATGGATCGTCGCTCGCACCGGTGTGCAAGAGGCTGTCGGGGGTCACACCCCGCAGTGCGGATACGGATTCGGGCTCGTCGCTCATGCCGCCTCCTCGTCCTTGCGGCAATTCTCGCCCCGTGCCGACGGGGGCGCATCCGATGCCCGGCCGCGCCGTCCACCCCGGCCGGAACCGACCCTCACTTGACCTGCACATGATAGGTACGCTGCGTTCACACCTCGGTCACGGTGCGTGTGGAAGGCTCCCGCTGACCACGTACCACACGACCACCGCGGAGCCGCCCCCCACCCTGTGCCGGCGCCGCGGTGGCCGCTTTTCCGGAGAGGACACCCCACATGTCCCGTCGTCACCTTCCCTACCGGCGCCCGTTGCTGGCCACTCTCGCCGCCTTCGCGGTACTCACCGGTACCGCGGCCGCCGCACCGGCCGACACCCCGAGGGCACCGGCGGCCGCCACCACCCCGCTCGGCGCGCTGGACGACACGTACTACCAGGACGCGCTCGGCAAGACCGGCACCGCGCTCAAGGGTGCCCTGCACACGATCATCAGCGACCAGTCCACCCTCACCTACGCCCAGGTCTGGGACGCGCTCAAGGACACGGACGAGGACCCGTCGAACTCCTCCAACGTCATCCTTCTCTACTCCGGTCTCTCCGAGCCCAAGAGCGACAGCGGCGGCGGCAGCGGCCAGTGGAACCGGGAGCACGTCTGGGCCAAGTCGCACGGCGACTTCGGCACGGCCACCGGCCCGGGCACCGATATCCACCACCTGCGCCCGGAAGACGTGTCGGTCAACTCGGTGCGCGGCAACAAGGACTTCGACAACGGCGGCAGCGCGGTGAGCGGGGCGCCCGGCAACTACAGCGACAGCGACTCCTTCGAACCGCGCGACGCGGTCAAGGGCGACGTCGCCCGCATGATCCTCTACATGGCCGTGCGGTACGAGGGCGACGACTCCTTCGCCGATCTCGAACCCAACGACAAGGTGTCGAACGGCTCCGCGCCGAACATCGGCCGGCTCTCCGTCCTGAAGACATGGAGCCAGGAGGACCCGCCGGACAGCTTCGAAAAGCGGCGCAACGACGTCATATTCGACCAGTACCAGCACAACCGGAACCCGTTCATCGACCACCCGGAATGGGTGGCCGCCATCTGGTAGTCCGCAGGTCCGCGTGGCGGCCGGCCGGGGCGGTCCACTCAGTCCGTCCGGCCCGCCGCACACCAGGCCACTGCCTCCTCGCGGGAGACGAAGGAGCGCGGGGCCCCGGTTTCGGGGCCGGCTCCCGCGAGGCGGCCCGCCGGGTCGGCCACGACGGCACGCCTGCCGCCGCCCGTGAGCCGGGCCAGTCCGGTGCGCAGCATCGCCCTGGCCACCGTGTCGATGTCCGTCACCCGGCGCAGATCCAGCACCACCGCCGCCGTATCCCGCGGGTCCGACTCGTCCAGGGCGTACAGCACCCGCTCGGCCGCGGTGAAGTCCAGCGCCCCCTGGGCCGCGACCACCGCCACCCGCTCACGGCCGGCGCGCTCCCGCTCCCCCGCCGGTGCCGCGGGCAGATCGTCGGCCGTGGTGACGAGTGTGACGGTGGAGCCGGCCAGGGCGGGGTTGTGCATGAGGTGCAGCCCGAACCGCTCCGACAGCGCGTCGATCGCCAGGTGCCCGCGGACCGAGGTCCCGGCCGGGTCCAGGAGCGGGCTGTACGTGGCGAGTCCGAAGCGGGCCGGTCCTGCGGCGATCAGACCTCCGGAGACGCCGCTCTTGGCGGGCAGCCCCACTCTGAGCAGCCAGTCGCCCGACACGTCGTACATCCCGCACGTCGCCATCACCGCCAGGACATGGGCGGCCACGGGCTCCGGGACGACGGCGTCCCCGGTGAGAGGGTTGACCCCGCCATTGGCCAGGGTCGCCGCCATCGCGGCGAGGTCCAGGGCCGTGACCCGCACCGCGCACTGGCGGAAGTACGTCTCCACGGCCGCCACCGGGTCGACCGGCAGCGGGCCGGCGCTGCGGATCAGATAGGCGAGGGCGCGGTTGCGGTCGCCGGTGAGCACCTCGGAGGCGTAGACCTGCTCGTCGACGTCGAGGCTCCGGCCGGCGAACCGGCTCAGGAAGTGGAGGATGCGGTCGAACCTCGGGGCGTCGCGGGTGTCCGGGACCAGCGCGGTGGTGACGATGGCACCCGCGTTGACCATGGCGTTCGCCGGACGCCCGGTGTCCGGTTCCAGACTGATCGCGTTGAAGGCCTCGCCGCTGGGCTCGGCGCCGACCCAGCGGCACACCTCGTCCAGGCCGAGCGCGGACAGCGCCAGCGCGTAGACGAAGGGCTTCGACACGGACTGGACGGTGAACGGCACCTCCGCGTCTCCCGTGCTGTAGCGGTGGCCGTCCATGCTGATCAGGGCCAGCCCGAAGGCGCCCGGGTCGGCCAGGGCCAGTTGCGGGATGTAGTCGGCGAGGCGGCCGTCCCGCAGACCGGCGAACCGGGTGTGCAGTTCGCGCAGGGCGTCCGTGACCGCGTCGGCGGCGTTCACCGACCGGCCGTCAGCCGCGCTCGGCCTGGGCGATCCGCGGGAACGACTTGACGCCCGCGGCCTTGCGGCTGTTGGCGTGCTGGCTGACCGTACGGGCGGACCGGACATCGGGGAAGCCGAGCACCACGGAGTCCAGGACCTTGCCGGAGGAGTCGGTGAACTCCACCCGGACCGCGTAGAAGGCCGCCTTGTCGGTCGGGTTGGTCACCCGGACCAGGGCGCTGCGGAACTGCTCGGAGGGGTCGACCGGGAGGCCGTTGACGGAGACGTCCTTGACCGCGTCGCCCTTGCCCTGCACACCCTTGAGCGTCGCGACGGCCTTCTGCCGGTTGCGCTCCGTCTCGGCGGAGACGGAGGCAGCGAAGTCCTGCTGGGTGCGCCCGCTCTCCGAGGACTCCGGGGACGCGGACGGCTCCGCCGACACCGTGCGGGTGCTTCTGGCCGTGCCGTGCGAGGAGGTGTCGGAGCTGCCGCAGGCCGCGGCGCCGGCGACGATCACCACGGCCAGGAAGGCGGGGGCGAGGCTGCGGACCGCGCGGCCGCCGAGGGCGCGCCGCACGGCACTGGTCTGGTTCACGGACGCTCCGTCTGCTCGGAAGTACGAGGGAAGGGGTGCGCGCGGGAAGAGAGAGGACGCACACCAATTCGCCCATATTAGGATCAAAAGGTATGAATTGACTCGTCGAATCACCCGTTCCACACGGCAGTACGCACAACTCCCGGGAGGGAACAGATGGACACGGACGCCCTGACCGCCGGCCTCCTGCAGGAACTCCGGGCGGCCAAGCCCTATCCCGCCCTGTCCCTGACGATGCCCACCCACCGCCGCGCACCCGACAACGCCCAGGACGCCGTCAGGCTCCGCAACCTGGTGGCAGCGGCGGGCAGCCGGCTCGACGCCGATCCCCTCGTCGACCGTGAGTCGGGCGCCGCCGTCAAACAGCAGCTCGACCGGGCGGTCGCCGAGATCGATCCCCGCCGGGCACTGGACTCACTGGTGGTCCTCGCGACGGCGGACGAGTACCAGATCTGGCAGCTTCCCCGCACCGCACCCGAACGAGTGGTGCTGAGCGACACCTACCTCACCCGCAACCTGGTCGCCGCGAAGGCCCAGGCACAGCCGTTCTGGACGCTCACCGTCTCCGCCGACCACGCCGGCCTCTTCAGCGGCACCGTCGAATCCGCGCACGAGGAGCACATCGGCGGCTTCCCGCTGACCGCGTCGCACGAAGCGCCCAACCCGCAGCGTGAGGAGCGGATCGGCGACACGCCGAGCACCTTCACCGACGAGGACACCCGTCACTTCCTGCGCACGGTGGACGAGAAGCTGCGCGCGGTCCTGGCCACCGATCCGCGCCCGCTGTACCTGGTCGGTCTCGCCCCGGCGCTCGCGCTGCTGGACGAGGTCGGCGAGAGCAACGGCGTAGCGGTCGGGCGGGTCACCAAGGGCGCCCCCGCCGACACGACACCCAGTGATCTGCTCACCGAGCTGCGACCGGCTCTGGAGGCCCGGCAGAAGCGGTTCGCCGCGGAGATCGACGGCAAGCTGGACGAGGCGCGCGGCCGCCACGCGTTCGCCGGGGGGCTCGACGAGGTGTGGGCCGCCGTGCGGGAGGCGCGGGCCGGGCTGGTCGCGGTGGAGGAGCACTACCAGCAGACGGTCCGGCTCACCCAGGAGCACCTGGAGCCGGTGAGCGGGGACGCCGCCGACCCGGCGGACGGGAACGTCCGCGAGGACATCGTCGACGAACTGGTCGAGGCGGCCCTGGACAGCGGCGCCGACGTGGTGTTCGTGGCGGACGACTCGCTCAAGGAGCACGGCCGGATCGCGGCGGCGCTGCGCTACTGAGCGGCACGGCACCGAACGGGCCCGGACGGGTGAACCGTCCGGGCCCGTTCCGTGCGCCGCCGTCCTCAGCCCGCCCAGGTCCAGTCGGCCACCTCGGGCAGGTCCGTACCGTGCTCACGGATCCAGGCGTGGTGGCGGGTGCGGGTGTCGGACATCTCCTGACGCACCGCCACGGCACGGACGCCGAGGCCCGGGACCCGGTCGATGACGTCCATCACCAGCCGGTAGCGGTCCAGGTCGTTGCGGACCACCATGTCGAAGGGCGTGGTCGTCGTGCCCTCCTCCTTGTAGCCCCGCACGTGCAGGTTGGCGTGTCCGGCCCTGCGGTAGGCGAGCCGGTGGATCAGCCAGGGATAGCCGTGATAGGCGAAGATCACCGGCTTGTCGCGGGTGAAGAGGGCGTCGTACTCCGAGTCCGGCATCCCGTGCGGATGCTCGCCGTTCGGCATCAGCCTGGCCATGTCGACGACGTTCACCACCCGCACGGCGAGTTCCGGCAGATGGCGCCGGAGCAGACCGGCCGCCGCCAGGACCTCCAGGGTGGGTACGTCCCCGGCGCAGCCGAGCACCACATCGGGTTCACGGCTGCCGTCCTCCGTGCCCGCCCACGCCCAGACTCCCGCCCCCCGCGCGCAGTGCGCGCGCGCCTGGTCGAGGGTCAGCCAGTCGAAGCTCGGCTGCTTGCCCGCCACGATCACGTTGACGTAGTCGCGGCTGCGCAGCGCGTGGTCGGCCACCGACAGCAGGGTGTTGGCGTCCGGGGGCAGGTAGACGCGGACGACCTCGGGGCTCTTGTTGAGGATGTGGTCGACGAAACCCGGGTCCTGGTGCGAGAAGCCGTTGTGGTCCTGACGCCAGACGTGCGAGGTGAGCAGGTAGTTGAGGGAGGCGATGGGGCGGCGCCACGGCAGCCGGCGCGAGGTCCGCAGCCACTTGATGTGCTGGTTGACCATCGAGTCGACGATGTGGGCGAACGCCTCGTAGGAGGAGAAGAGTCCGTGCCTGCCGGTGAGCAGATAGCCCTCCAGCCAGCCCTGGCAGAGGTGCTCGGAGAGGACCTCCATCACGCGGCCGTCGCGGGCGAGGTGCTCGTCGGTGGGCAGCGTCCCGGCCTGCCAGGCCTTTCCGGTGGCCTCGTAGAGGGAATCGAGCCGGTTCGAGGCCGTCTCGTCGGGGCCGACGACCCGGAAGTCCCTGCGGTCCGCGGTGGCCGCCATCACGGCCTCCAGCAGACCGCCCAGGATCCTGGTCGGTTCGTGCAGGACGGTACCCGGCCGGTCCACCTGGACCCCGTGCTCGTCGAGGGGCGGCACGGGCAGATCGCGCAGGAGCAGCCCGCCGTTGGCGTACGGGGTGGAGCCGAGCCGGTCCGTGCCCCCCGGTACGCAGGCCAGGACCTGGTCCGATGGGCGCCCCTGGGCGTCGAAGAGCTCCTCGGGCCGGTAGGAGCGCAGCCACTCCTCCAGCTGCCGCAAATGGTCGGGGTTGTCGCGGACCCCGGGCAACGGGACCTGGTGGGCGCGCCAGGTGCCTTCGACGGGCAGCCCGTCCACCTCGACGGGGCCGGTCCAGCCCTTCGGGGTGCGCAGCACGATCATGGGCCAGCGCGGGCGGTCGGTGTCGCCACCGGTCCTGGCCGCCCGCTGGATCTCGCCGACGCGGTCGACGGCCCGGTCCATCGCGGCGGCCATCGAACGGTGCACGGTGAACGGGTCGTGGCCCTCCACGTAAAGCGGTTCGTGTCCGTAGCCGCGCAGCAGCGCGTCGAGCTCGGCCTCCGGCAGCCGTGCCAGGACCGTCGGGTTGGCGATCTTGTAGCCGTTGAGGTGGAGCACCGGCAGGACGGCTCCGTCGTGGACCGGGTCGAGGAACTTGTTGGCGTGCCAGGAGCCGGCCAGCGGCCCGGTCTCCGCCTCGCCGTCCCCGATGACGCAGGTGACGAGCAGGTCCGGGTGGTCGAGAGCGGCTCCGTAGGCGTGGGCGAGGGAGTAGCCCAGTTCGCCGCCCTCGTGGATGGAGCCTGGGGTCTCCGGCGCGACGTGGCTGGGCACGCCGCCGGGGAAGGAGAACTGTTTGAACAGGCGTCCCATGCCCGCCGCGTCCCTGCTGACGTCGGGGTACGTCTCCGAGTAGCTGCCCTCCAGCCAGGAGTTGGCGAGCACCGCGGGGCCGCCGTGGCCGGGGCCCCAGACGCAGAGCGCCCGGGTGCCGCGGGCCGCGATGACACGGTTGAGGTGCGTGTACACGAGGTTCAGCCCGGGCGACGTGCCCCAGTGGCCGAGCAGCCTGGGCTTGATGTCCCCGGGTTCGAGCGGCCGGGTCAGCAGGGGGTTGGCCATCAGGTAGATCTGGCCGACGGCGAGGTAGTTGGCCGCCCGCCAGTGCGCGTCGAGCGCGGCGATCTCCTCGTCGGACGGGCCGGCCGTCGGCGAGGTCGGTGGTGCGTCGCTCATGGTCACCTCTCAGCGGGCGGGGCGGGGCGGGGTGCCGGGGATGCGGTCACTGCGGTTCGGAGCCGTACCAGACGGTGGTGGCGTTGCAGAACTCGCGGATGCCGTGTCCGGCCAGCTCGCGCCCGTAGCCGGAGCGCTTCACGCCACCGAACGGCAGGGCGGGGTGCGAGGCGGTCATCCCGTTGAAGAAGACCCCGCCCGCCTGCAGGTCCCGGACGCAGCGCCGGCTCTCCTCGGCGTCGCGGGTCCATACGTTGGAGCTGAGCCCGAAGGGGGTGTCGTTGGCGAGCTCCACGGCCTCGTCGAGGCTGTTGACCCGGTAGAGCGTGGCGACGGGACCGAAGGTCTCCTCGCGGTGGATGCGCATGGTGGGCGTGATGCCGGTGAGCACCGTCGGGGCGTAGAACCAGCCTTTCTCCAGGCCGCCGCTCAGCCCCTCGGGCCGGCCGCCGCCGCACAGGGTGCCGGCGCCCCGCCGTACGGCGTCGTCGACGAGTTCCTCCAGGTCGGTGCGGCCCTGTTCGCTGGCGAGCGGGCCCACGTCGGTGGTCTCCTCCAGCGGGTCGCCGACGGTCAGGTCGCGCATGCCGACGGTGAAGCGTTCGGCGAACTCCTCGTACACCTCGGTGTGCACGATGAAGCGCTTGGCCGCGATGCAGGACTGTCCGTTGTTCTGGACCCGGGCGGTGACGGCGGTGCGGGCCGCCCTGGCCACGTCGGCCGAGGGCAGGACCAGGTAGGGGTCGCTGCCGCCGAGTTCCAGGACGGTGTGTTTGACCTCGTCGCCCGCGACGGACGCGACGGCGCGGCCGGCCGGTTCACTGCCGGTCAGGGTGGCGGCGGCGACCCGGCGGTCGCGCAGGATCGCCTCGATCGCGCCGGAGCCCACCAGCAGCGTCTGGAAGGCGCCGGCCGGGAATCCGGCGCGGCGGAACAGGTCACCCAGGTAGAGCGCGGTCTGCGGCACGTTCGACGCGTGCTTCAGCAGCCCCGTGTTGCCCGCCATGAGCGCGGGCGCCGCGAACCGTACGACCTGCCAGAGCGGGAAGTTCCACGGCATCACGGCGAGGACGGTGCCCAGCGGGCGGTAGTGCACGTAGGCGCGCGCGGCCCCGGAGTCCTCGACGTCGGCGGGCGCGGGGTGTTCGTCGGCGAGGAGTTCCTCGGCGTGGGCCGCGTACCAGCGCATCGCCTTGGCGCATTTCGCGGCTTCCGCGCGGGCTGCCTTGACCGGCTTGCCCATCTCCAGGGTCATGGTGCGGGCGATGTCCTGCTGGTCCTCGTCGAGGAGGTCCGCGGCCCGGTTCAGCAGCCGGGCTCGTTCGCCGAAGCCGGTGGTGCGGTAATCCCGGAAGGCGGCGTCCGCCGCGGCGAGCCGCTGCTCGATCTCGTCCGCCTCCAGGGCGTCGAACGTCCTGAGGGTCTCGCCGTTCGCGGGGTTGACCGTCGCGATGGGCATGACTGTGGCCTCCTTGCCTCGGTACTTCGACCGTGCCGCGCCGGGCGCTGTGGCGCAACGCGGGTCCTCCGGGCACACGCGTACCCTCCCGGCGCGGACCATGCGTGCGATCCGCATGTGATCCGCGCCGGAAGGGGGGTACGGGGGTGGCGTCGGGTCGGGGTGCGGCGGAAGGCCGCCCGGCCCCGGCTCCTGCCACGCGTCTCAGACGAGGGCGGGGGCGCCGGTCCTGACGGGGGTGGCCTCGGGGAGTTCCGCGACCACGGCCGGCGGACGGCGGGACTCGCGGACGCCGGGCAGCGGCGGGAGCGGCACCAGTTCGATGTGCTGGGGCTCCTGCGCGTAACGGGTGAACCAGACGACCTTGCCCTCGGTGGTCCGGCAGGTACCCCAGCTGTCGCTGAGGGCCATCACCCGGCTGAGGCCGCCGCCCTCGTGGAGCAGCCGCGGCATTTCGGCACCGCTGTCGGCGACGGAGACCGTGAGGTGCCGTCCGGACCAACGGAGTTCGAGGACACAGGTGTTGTCGTCGCCGACGTGCCGCTGGACGTTGGTCAGCAGCTCCTCCACCGCACGGCACACGGGCCGTACGTGGAGTTCGAGACTCCAGTGGCGCAGGTGCGCGGCGACTATCCGCCGCAGCTGGGACACGCGCTCTGCCGAAACCTGGAGTTCGACCAGATAGTGCCGGTCGAGTGGAACGGTCATCGTCGAGGCTCCTCACATCGAGGCCCACGTGCTTCGCCCCGTTGAACGAACGACCCCCGAATGCAAAGAGTGAGCAGATGTCACTTCTGGGTCACTCCATAGAGTGACCCGGTAGAGCCGGTTGCGCAACATATCCGGGCTCGCACCGCCATTGAGCTGGACTTTTACCCTTGTGGGGGTGGTGCGGGGCGTCCTGCGGTCAGGGCAGGTGCGGCAGCAGCCTGTCGGGGGTGAGCGGGAGGGTGCGCAGCCGGGCTCCGGTGGCGTGCCGGACGGCGTTGCCGATCGCCGCGGCAGCGCCGACGATGCCGATCTCGCCGATGCCCTTGCTGCCCATCGGGTTGAGGTGGGGGTCCTCCTCGTCGATCCAGTGCGCCTCGATGCCGGTCGCGTCCGCACAGGCCGGCACGTGGTAGGAGGCGAGGTCACTCTCGGTGAAGTCCCCGAAGACCGGGTCCATGGTGCTGCCCTCGGTCAGTGCCATGCCGAGGCCCATGGTCATTCCGCCGATGAACTGGGAGCGTGCGGTACGGGAGTTGAGGATGCGCCCGGCGGCGAAGACTCCGAGCATCCGACGCACCCGGACCTCACCGGTCCGGCTGTCGACCGCCACCTGGGCGAAGTGGGCCCCGAAGGCGTGCCGGGCGTAGGGGGATTCGGTGGCCGTCTCGCTCTCGGTGTCGGCGCCGACCGTCACTCCGGCGTCGGGCAGTGGCCGGGTGTGCTCACCGAGTGCCCGCAGGAGGCCGGTTGCGGCCTTGTGCACCGCCCATCCCCAGGAGGCCGTCCCGGAGGAACCGCCGGCCAGCGGGGCGTCCGGCAGCTCGCTGTTGCCGATGTCGATGTGCACGTTCTCCACCGGCGTCCCCAGCACGTCCGCGGCGATCTGCGCGAGGACGGTGCGGGCGCCGGTGCCGATGTCGGTGGCGTTGACGGCGATGCGGTACGAGCCGTCCGCCGCGGCGTGCGCCGTGGCGTGGGAGGCGCTCATGTAGACGGGGTACGTGGCGGAGGCGACGCCCGTACCGAGCAGCAGGGCACCCTCGCGGCGGATCGCGGGGCGGGGGTCGCGGTCGTGCCAGCCGAAGCGGGCGGCGCCCTCCCGCAGACAGGCGGCGAGACCGCGGCTGCTGAAGGGTTTCGCGGAGTCGGGTTCGTCGGCCGGGTCGTTGCGCAGGCGCAGTTCGACCGGGTCGATGCCCAGTTCCACGGCGAGTTCGTCGAGGGCCGATTCAAGCGCGTACATGCCGGGGGCCTCGCCCGGGGCCCGCATCCACGAAGGGCTCGGGACGTCGAGGGCGGTGACCCGGTGCACGGTGCGGCTGTGTGCGGAGCCGTACATCACCCGGGCCGGTACGGCGGCCTGCTCCACGAACTCCTTGACGGTGGAGGTATGGGAGATGATCTCGTGGGCGACCGCGGTGAGCGTGCCGTCGGCCTCGGCGCCGAGCCGGACGCGCTGGACGGTGGGGGCGCGGTGGCCGACGACCGCGGCCATGTGGCGCCGGGGCATGGCCAGTTCGACGGGCCGGCCGGTGTGCAGCGCGGCCATGGCGGCGAGTACGGCCTGGGGGCGCGGGGTGCCCTTGCTGCCGAAGCCGCCGCCCACGTGTTCCGAGACGACGGTGACCTGGCCGGGCCGGAGCCCGAACACGGTGGCGAGGCTGTCGCGGACCTTGGTGGCGCCCTGGCTGGAGTCGTGGACGGTGAGGTGCCCCTCCGGCGACCAGTGGGCGGTGGAGGCGTGCGGCTCCATGGGGTGGTTGTGCAGGGCGCCGAGCGTGTACGTGGCGTCGATCCGTACGGGTGCGGCGGCGAAGCCCCGGTCGAAGTCGCCGCGTTCACGCACGGCCGGGTAGCCGCCGTTGGCGTTCTCGGGGGTGTACAGACCGGGATGGTCCTCGGTCAGGACGACGTCGTGCGGGGCGCTCTCGTAGGTGATGTGCAGGGCCTCGGCCCCTTCCCTCGCGCTCTCGAGGGTGTCGGCGACGACCAGGGCGATCTGCCAGCCCCGGTGCGGCACGTGGTCGTTCTGGAGGACGGCGAGGATCGGGTCGTCCGGTTCCTCGGTCCGTGGCGCGTTCTCGTGGGTGAGGACGGCGCGGACACCGGGGAGTGCGAGCGCGTCGGTGGTGCGGATCGAGGTGACCCGGCCGCGCGGGACGGTGGCGGGCACGGGCCAGGCGTACAGACAGCCGGGCAGGTCGCGCTCGGCGGAGTAGCGCGCGGCGCCGGTCACCTTGTCCCGGCCCTCGCGGCGGACGACGGGGGCGCCCAGGCTCTGGGTGGTGTGGCTCATGGCGGAGTCCTCGGCTCTTCAGTGGCGGGCGGCGAGTTCGGCCAGGGCGTCGACGGCCAGCCGGCGCGCGAGCACGACCTTGAACGCGTTGTCGCGCAGCGGGCGGGCCGCGGCGAGTTCGGCGTCCACCGCCGTCGCGTACGTCGCGTCGGTGGCGGGAGCGCCGCGGAGGATCTCCTCGGCTGCGGCGGCCCGCCAGGGGCGGTGGGCGAGGCCGCCGAACGCGAGGGCCGCGTGCTCGATCCGGCCGTCGCGGACGCGCAGGACCGCGGCGACGGAGGCCAGGGCGAAGGCGAACGAGGCGCGGTCGCGGGCCTTTCGGTAGAGGGAGACCGTGCCGTCGGGGAGCGGCGGCAGCAGGACCCCGGTGATGAGCTCGCCCGGCCGGATGACGGTGTCGGCGGCGGGGCTGTTCCCGGGCAGCCGGTGGAAGCCGGTGGCGGGCACGTCCCGTTCGCCGTCCGGTCCGTGCAGCAGGACCGTCGCGTCGAGGGCGGCCAGCGCGACCGCCATGTCGGAGGGGTGGGTGGCGACGCATTCGGCGGAGTGCCCGAGGACGGCGAGGTCGCGGTGGGCGCCCTCACGGGCCGGGCAGCCACTGCCGGGCTCGCGCTTGTTGCACGGCTTCGAGGTGTCCTGGAAGTACGGGCAGCGGGTGCGCTGGAGGAGGTTCCCGCCGGTGGTGGCGGTGTTGCGCAGTTGTCCCGAGGCCCCGGCCAGCAGCGCCTGGGAGAGGGCGGGGTAGCGGGTGCGCACCGCGTGGTGGGCGGCCAGGTCGCTGTTGCGTACGGTGGCGCCGATCCGCAGTCCGCCGTCGGCGGTGTCCGCCACCCGGTCCAGCGGCAGGCCGCTGACGTCGATGAGCAGACCGGGCGTCTCGACCCCGAGCTTCATCAGGTCGACGAGGTTGGTGCCGCCGCCGAGGAAGCGCGCCCCGGGGTCGGCCGCGCCCTCCCGGACCGCTTCGGCGACGGATCCGGCGCGAAGGTAGCCGAAGGGTTTCACGGCGCCACGTCCCCGATGGCCTCGACGATGCGGGGGTAGGCGCCGCAGCGGCACAGATTGCCGCTCATCCGCTCACGGATCTCGGCGGCGTCCAGGCGTGCCGGGACGGTGACGGGAGCGGTGCGGCCGGTGGCGTGGGAGGGGAAGCCGACGGCCGCCTCGTCCAGCACTCCGACGGCGGAACAGATCTGGCCGGGCGTGCAGTAGCCGCACTGGAGGGCGTCACGGTCCAGGAAGGCCTCCTGGAGAGGGTGCAGCCGGTCGCCTTCGGCCAGGCCCTCGACCGTGGTGACGCGGGCCCCGTCGTGGGCGACGGCCAGGAGCAGGCAGCTGTTCGCCCGCCGGCCGTCCACCAGGACGGTGCAGGCGCCGCACTGGCCGTGGTCGCAGCCCTTCTTGGCGCCCGTCAGGCCCAGGTGCTGGCGCAGGGCGTCCAGGACGGTTGTGCGGTGGTCGAGCGTCAGGGTCCGCTCGATGCCGTTGACGTGCAGGGTCAGGGTGGAGTGGTCGGCGGTCGCCCGTGGGTCTCCCCCGCCGTCCTCCCGCTGGGTGGTGGGATCCACGTGCAGGGCCTCTCACTCGGCGGCGCTTTGTCTGTTTTCTACCAGATTCACGCCGATGGTTCCGCGCCCTCGCCGGAAACCGCCACCCCCTGGGCGTACGGCCCGGCTATTTGTCAGCGCTGTTTGTCAGCCGCAGCCGCACTTCCTCCTCCTGGTCTCCGGAGACGGTGCCCACGACCTGGACGGCGAAGGCGCCCGTCAGGCTCTTCCTGAGCCGGTCCACCGCCCAGTAGCCGCCCTGCACGTCGACCGTGACGGGTCCGCCGAGCCGCACGTCCCCCGACACCGTTCGCTCCTCGGCCACGTTCACGGTCGCGACCCAGGCGGTGGGCCGCTTGCCCGTGACGTCCTGCGGTTCGTCCACCGAGGCCCGGTCGGTGGTGAACGCGGCCCGGAGCACGTCGAACAGCGTGCCCGCGTCGTCCTTCTCGCACCCGCTGACGACGACCGACACCTCCCCGCCCTGCCGGCTGTCATCGGTCTGCGCTTGCTGTGTGCTGTTCACCGCGGTTCCTTCCAAGAGGGGTCGCCTCCAGGCTCTCCCCGCGACCGCACGTCTGCGACACGAGGGGCCCGCCCCCGCGCACGCGGGGGGCCGGGAGCTCCAGTGCCCATCGAAACGCTTTTTACTCTCATATCCACTTAAAACATGAATTCGACGTCGGCGTCGAGTGATCCCCTGGTCCCGGGGTATGCGGCATGCATGGACGTATCGCATGGAGCCCTGAATTCCCTGGCCCTCACCCTCGCGGACGGACGGGGCGCGACCGGGGCGGTGCTGGGCGTGGTCGGAGTGGTCCTGGTGGCCATGCTCATCGGAGCCGTGTGGCTGGGCAGGCGACGGCGCGCCCAGGAGCCGCCCCCTCCCCGGCCCGATGAGCAGCCGGTGGCGCCGGAGCACCGCACCCATGTCGAGGAGCGAGACGTCCACGGTGACGACAGCTTCCCGGCGGACGGCCGGGGCCTCTCCCCGTACGAGCTCGGTGAGCACGGGAACGAGACCCTGCGCCCCGAGAACGACGAGAAGCGAGACTGACGGCGCCGGACCCGCCCCCGGCGTTTGTCGGTACGACCACGCCCCCGACGGCCTGCCCCACGGGCCGTCGGGGGCGTGTGCGCGGCGGGCGGCGCCGCCGCGTGTTGCGGGAGCGGCGGCCCACGGTGAGGCTGGTGAGGGCCCACAGCCCACCGGCACACATCTGCCGCACACTCCATGAAGGCAGTAGGACCATGACCGCAAGCACCTCTGGTTCGGCATCCGCGCCGGCGCCTCTGACCGGGCCCGCGGCACCCTGCTGGGTCAATCTCATGACCAGGGACCTGGAGTCGGCCCAGAAGTTCTACGGCCCCGTGATGGGCTGGACGTTCCGCCCGGGCAAGCTCGGACAGGAGTTCTCGGTCGCCCGCCGCGGCGGGGTTCCGGTCGCCGGGATCGGCGCGGTGGCGACCACGTACCACGTCGCGGTGGCGTGGACGCCCTACTTCGCCGTCCGGGACGCCGACGTGGCCGCCTCCCGGATCCGCGAGCGCAGCGGCACGGTGGCGGTGGGGCCGCTGGGCCTCGGCAAGGGGCGCGGCGCGCTGGCCGCCGACCGCGACGGGGCGGGGTTCGGCATCTGGGAGCGGACCGCCCCGGCGACCTCGCCGCCCGCGCCCGACGGTCATTCGCACGCCTGGCTGCGGTTGCGCACCCGTAACGCCTTCGACGCCGCGATCTTCTACGGCGGGGTGCTGGACTGGGCGACCGGCAGTCCCGGCTCCTGCGAGGTGTCGTACGAGAAGGACGAGGTGATCGTCCAGTGCGGTGGTCGCCAGTTGGCCCGGATCAGCTCGGGCGCGGTCGAGGCGGCGCCCGATCCGCTGGTCCGGCCGCACTGGCAGGTCAACTTCCCGGTCCTCGACGTCGCCGCGGCCATCGCGACGGCACGGGAGCACGGCGGCTCACTCGTCGAGGAGCTGTCCCGGCCCGAGGCGCGGGAGGCGACGCTGCTCGATCCGGACGGCGGCCTCTTCACGCTCACCGACGTCCACGACCCCACCACGACCGCCACCGCCTGACGGCGGAGCACGAGCGGGCGGCGGTCATGGACCGGGGATCCGGCCGAGCCGTTCCCGCTGCCCGTCGCCCCCCTCAGACGATCGTGAGCAGCATTTCGGGCCGGTCCCACATCACCGCGGGCGGAGCGGCCCGTTCGGTGCCGGTCCGTATGGCGCCCACACTCCGGTAGAAGCCCTCGGCCGGCGGGTGCGAGACGATGCGCACGTCCGTGAGACCGGCTTCCCGCGCCTCGTCCCGCAGATGGCCGACCAGCAGACGCCCGATGCCGGACCCCTGTGCGTCGTCGGCGACGAACATCAGGTCGAGCTCGGGCGGATCCAGGATCAGGGAGTAGAAGCCGAGCAGCCGCCCGGTGGCCTCCTCCACGGCCGCGAAGACCCTGTGCGTCTCGATGTAGTCGGGCCCCACCCGGTATCCGGCGACCATCGGGGCGTACGGACCCTCATAGGCCCGCGAGGACCGGACCAGACGGGTCAGCCGTTTCGCGTCCCGGGCGTTCGCCCGTCTGATCCCCACGCCGTCGCCCGGCGCCCGGCGCCCCGACCGCGTAACGCTTGATCTCATGCACCGAGTATTACGCACAGGCGTACGGGGTCGTGGGCGCCCGCGGCGGCCTCAGGCGGATTCGCGTGCGGCGCGCCACTCCGCGGCCAGGGCGTCGACGTCGAAGGGCCCGAGATTCAGGAGGGGCCCCGGCGGCGGCCGCCTGACGGCCTCGGCGATCTTCTCGTTCAACTCGGTCAGCCTGCGCCGCACCTCGGCCTCCGTGCGAACCTCGGGCAGGGCGGCGAGCGTGTCCTCCGCCTCCTTGCGCAGGGCCAGCGTCGGCGGCAGCACCGAGATTCCCTCGCGCTGCATCTTCCCCTTGATCCACCACGTCTCGTCGTACGGGCGGTCGAGACCGTCGAGCGGCTTGCCGAACCCCGGCAGCCGGGAGAAGTCACCACGCTGTTCGGACTCCCGGATCTGCCTGTCCACCCAGGACTCGAAGCTGACACCCGCGGGCTTGCGTTCGGTCACCGTGACGCCCCTCTCGGAGTACTCGTGATGCGGCCCTTCCACGATACCGAGGCGCGGTCGGCCGGTCCGCTGCGGATGGCGCCTGTGGGACGGGCCCGAACCCCCGGCCGGCAGGCAACTCACCACGGCGGCGCATGAATCCCTTCGGCTGGGTACACGAACGGCACGCCCGCCCGGGCTCTCGTCCCGGGCAACGGACCGAAAGGGATGGTGAGCGTGGAACACAACAAGGCGCGGACCGAGAACCGACGGGAGTGCTGAACATGACCACTGTCGTGATCATCGTCGCGGTCGTTCTGGTGGTGGCCGCCGGACTGTTCTTCGCCTTCGGCCGGCAGCCGGGCGGACGCGGTCTCAGGAGCCGGTTCGGACCCGAGTACGACCGGACCGTCGCCCGCCACGACGGCGACACCAAGGCCGCCGAACACGAGCTGAGCGAGCGGTTGAAGCGTCACCGCTCCCTTGATGAGCGTCCGCTCTCGCCCGAGGCCCGTACGCGGTACACCGAGCGCTGGACGCAGATCCAGGGCGATTTCGTCGACGCGCCGCAGCAGGCCGTCACCGAGGCCGACGCGCTCCTCGCGGAGCTGGCCCGGGAGATGGGCTTCCCCGACGGCAGTGACTTCGAGGAGCAGACCGCGGCCCTCTCCGTGCACCACGCCGAACACATCAACGGCTACCGCCGGGTGCACGCGGTGCAGCGGGGCGAGGGCGGCACGGAGGAGATGCGCGAGGCCATGATCGAGGCCCGCGGCCTCTTCGACGTCCTGGTATCCAACGGCAGCCGGAGCCCGGTCCGCCCGGACCGGCACCACGCGGAAGGAAGTAACACGTCATGACGTACGACACCGAACGCACCCCCCGTATCCCTGCGGAATCCCCCGAGGCCGCCCAGCAGCCCGGACGGCCCCCGATGCCCCCCGGCAGGACGGCGGCCGGCCGCACGGGCACGGCGCCGGGTACCGACCGCCCCGAAAGCACACCGCCCGCGACCGCCCCCGCCGGCACCACCGCGGAAGGGACCGACCTGACCGGAACCCACGTGTCGGACGGCCGACGGGCCGGCGCCCCCGCGAACGCGCCCACCACCCCCCGCAGCGCGCCCGGCGCACACCGGCCGCTCATTCCGGAGGGCGACCAGGAGAAGCTCTCCCTTCGGCTCCAGCACGCGGTGACCGAGTTCGTCGAGAGCCCCGTCCGGGCGGTCGGGGAGGCCGAGAGCGCCTTCGACGCCGCCGTCGAAGGCCTGGCCAGCGCCCTCAAGGAACACCGGCGCGGGCTGAGCACCGAGCGGCAGGGCGAAGAGTCCGAGTCTCGGACCGAGGAGCTGCGGGTCACTCTGCAGCACTATCGGGACCTCACCGAACGCCTGCTGAACGTCTGAGGCGAGCGGTCACCGCCCGATGCCCGCAGCGGGTTCCGCTGCACCGGGCAGGCCCCTCACGGAATGTCACCCGCCCCGTGCGGCAGGGGCCTCCGTGCGGCAGGGGCCTCACGACCCGCCTTCATCCCCCGCATCCCCTGCCCCCGGCCCCTACCGGCGCCGGGGGCAGCCGCGCGCCCGGCACCCGGCCCAGGCGCGCGTCGTCGTGGGGCCGGGGTCAGACAGGGGCCGCGAGTTCCGTGCGCAGACGCCGCAGGGTGGTCACGGGGATCCGCAGTCCGTCGCGGGCGTAGCCGTCGAGCCCTCCCCAGCGCTCGTCCATGGCGTCCAGCGCCGTGTCGAGGTAGCGGGGGCGGACCTCGATGATCGCGGAGGCGATCTCCGGGTCCCCGCCGGCGTCCAGGAAGCTCTGCACGTAAGGCCGGAAGGCGATCCGCACCACCTGGTTGACGGCCAGGTACTCGGCCCGCACCACCTCCCGGGAGGCACCGAGCAGGAGCAGCAGCAGGGCGGCGGCCCAGCCCGTGCGGTCCTTGCCGGCGGTGCAGTGGAAGAGGACGGGGCGCGCGGCGCCGTCGGCGACCGTGTCCACGAAGGCCCGGTACGCGGATGCCGCTCGCGGCGAGAGCACCATCTGCCGGTACGTCTCGGCGAACATCTCCTCGGCCTTTCCGCCGCCGAGCAGCCGCTCCGCCTCGACGGGGTCGGCGAGCAGCGCGCGGAGCCTGGCGGGTGCCACTCCGGGGTTGTCCCCGAGGACATCGGCGACGAACAGCCGGGCCCCGGCCGGCAGCCGGTCGGGGGCCGACGCACGTTCGTCCGCGGTCCGCAGATCGACCACCGTGCGGATGCCGAGTGCCGCCACGGCGGCGTCGTCCGCCGGATCCAGCCCGCTGAGCTGACCGGACCTCAGCACCAGGCCCGGCCGGACCTGACGGCCGTATTCCAGGGTGATGCCGCCCAGGTCACGCAGGTTGAGAACGGAGACTGCCGGGACGGCCCTGACGGTTTGCACGATGAACTTCCTCTTTTCCCGACACGTATCCGAATTGATTTCGGCTTGGCCGGATCAAAAGTCGCATGAGGTCGGGAAATCGACAAAGTAAAACGCCGGGGATCATCGATCGGCACGCCGGGGCGCACGGGAGAAATACTGAAGCGTCACCACCACCTCTGGCCTGCGGCGCTTCCTGGATGTACGGCTTCGGAAATGGGCGCGGCGCACCCTTGCGGTAGAGCGGCCCGGACGTCGTGAGCGGTGCTTCGGGGCTGTGGGTACACATCCGTCAGCCGGCGGACGGATACCGGGCGCACCGCCCCGCCGGGCCGGCCGTGCTCAGTCCGCCAGAATTCTCTTCTTCTGCGCGGCGAACTCGGCGTCGTCGAGGATGCCCTGTTTCCTCAGCTCGGCGAGCCGCTCCAGCTGGGTGATCACATCGTCCGGTGCGGCTTCGGCGTCCTGCTCGTGCGCCTGGGGCTGTCCGGGCTCCGCGTCCTGTCCGGCGGACCCGGCCTGCTGCTGGTGCCGCTGGACACGGCCGCTGACGGCGGAAGCGGTGCCGGCGACGACGGCCGTACGTGCCACCGCGCCGAGCAGGCCCGGCCCGCGGCGGTTCATTCCGGGTCCTCGAAAAATCGGCATGTCGTACGCCCTTCCGGTGCGGGTGCGGTGTCAGCGGACGGAGCCGGCGGCGGACACGGCCGCCTCCGCGACCTCGGCGGGGACCCGCTCGTGCGCGATCACCTGTCCTCCGGACGCGCGGACGGCCTCGGTGAGCGGGACCGCCCAGAGGTCCTCCCAGACGATCAGCGCCGCGGAGCTGCCCGGCGGCACCCTCTCACCCAGCTCCCGGATGTCGTCGTTGTTGAGCATCCCGCTGACCTCGCCCTCGACCCGCTCGTACGAGACGAGGTCGTCCGGATCGAGTTCGTCCAGCTCGACGGCCTCGACCGTGCCGTCGTCGGCCCGGTACACGAAGGCCAGGTCGAGGATGCGTACCGCCTTCGACGCGACCGCGTCGGCCAGCGCCGGGGCGATCGCGCCGGTGAACCGGCTGCCGGGGAAGGCGACGACGAGGTACTCCACAGGTCCCACAGCCACGGGGTGTCCTCTCCGGAGGGATGGATTGCCAGCAGCATAACTTCGGTCATTTGGTGTCGCACTGCGGCAAATCACCCACCTCCATGCGCGGAGGAGGGCCCGGCGGGCGGCCGCGTCATTTGTTACTCGACAGTACGTAAAGGATCAAGCGCGATCGGAGAGGGCAAGGTCACAGGTCGCGCCTCTGCTGCCGGTCTGAGGCCTGCCCTAGCATCTGGGCATGACGGTCCTGCCTGCTGACGGGCTTTCGTTGGCCGCCGAATTCCCTGACCCCGCCCATGAGCAGTGGCAGGCCCTCGTAGAGGGTGTGCTGCGCAAGTCGGGCAAGGACGTTTCGGGTTCGGCCGCCGAGGAAGCACTGTCCACCACGGTGGAGGACGGGCTCATCACCCGCCCCCTCTACACCTCGCGCGACGACGCGCCCGACACCGGTCTCCCGGGCTTCGCCCCCTTCACTCGTGGCAGCAGGCCCGAGGGAAGCACGGCGGGCGGCTGGGGCGTACGGCAGTGGCACTGTACGCCGGATCCCGCCCGCCTCAACGAGGCCGTGCTCGCGGATCTGGAGAACGGTGTCACCTCCTTGTGGCTGACCGTGGGGGACGCCGGCGGTGTGCCGGTCTCCGGCCTCGCACGGGCTCTGGAGGGTGTCCACCTCGATCTGGCTCCCGTCGCACTGGACGCCGGGTCCCAACTCGACGCCGCGGCCACGGAGCTGATGCGTCTGTGCGCCGAACGCGGGGTGTCCGCGCAGTCCGTACGGGGCAGCCTCGGCGCGGACCCCCTGGGGCAGTCGGCCCGCAGCGGCTCCGCACCGGACCTGACGGCGGCGGTCCGCTGGGCCGGGCGCTGTGCCCGTGAGTACCCCGGGCTGCGGGCGCTCACCGTGGACGCGATGCCGTACCACGAGGCCGGCGGCTCGGCCGCCCAGGAGCTGGGCAGTTCGCTGGCCACCGGGGTCGCCTACCTGCGGGCGCTCACCGAGGCCGGGCTCGGCGTCGAGGAGGCCTGCGCGCAGCTGGAGTTCCGGTACGCGGCCACCGCCGACCAGTTCCTGACGATCGCCAAGCTGCGGGCCGCTCGCCGGCTGTGGGCACGGGTCGCGGAGGTCTGCGGCGCCGCGGAGGCCGGCGCGCAGCGTCAGCACGCCGTGACGTCGCCGGTGATGATGACCCGGCGCGATCCGTGGGTGAACATGCTCCGGACCACACTGGCCTGTCTGGGCGCGGGGGTCGGCGGGGCCGACGCGGTGACCGTGCTGCCGTTCGATCACGCGCTGGGCCTGCCGGACGCGTTCGCGCGGCGCATCGCCCGCAACACGTCGACGATCCTGGTGGAGGAGTCGCATCTGGCCCGGGTCATCGACCCGGCGGGCGGCTCCTGGTACGTGGAGCGGCTCACCGACGAACTGGCCGACGCGGCTTGGTCGTTCTTCCAGGAGATCGAGCGGGCGGGCGGCCAGGCGGCCGCGCTGGAGTCCGGAACGGTCGCGGAGCGGCTCGCGGCGACCTGGGCGGCGCGCAAGAAGAACCTGGCGCGGCGCAAGGAACCCATCACCGGCGTCAGCGAGTTCCCGCAGCTCGCCGAGCGCACGGTCGAGCGCGAGGCCGCGCCGTCGGCCGCCGCACCGGGCGGTCTGCCGGTGGTCCGCCGTGACGAGGCGTTCGAGGAGCTGCGGGCCCGCTCGGACGCCCATCTGGCGGCGACCGGCAGCCGGCCGCGGGTGTTCGTCGCCGCGCTCGGCCCCGCCGCGGTGCACACCGCACGGGCCTCGTTCGCCGCGAACCTCTTCCAGGCGGGCGGCATCGAGCCGGTCCACGAGCCGGTGCGGGTGGACGCCTCGTCGGCCGCCGCGGCGTTCACGGCAGCCGGTACGGACGTGGCGTGCCTGTGCTCCAGTGACGCGCTCTACGCCGAACAGGCCGGCGAGGTCGCGGCGGCGCTCGTGTCGGCGGGCGCACGGCGGGTCTACCTGGCGGGACGGCCGGGCGATTACGCCGGCGTCGACGAGTACGTCTTCGCCGGCTGCGATGTGGTGGCCGTGCTCTCTTCCCTTCTCGACCGTATGGGTGTGGCGTAATGCGGATCCCCGACTTCTCCGACATCGAGCTCGGTTCCGGCGGCGGCGCCGATGTGACCGATGACCAGTGGCGTGCGGCGGTCAAGGAGTCCTCCGGGAGCTCCGACGACGATCTCCTGTGGGAGACCCCGGAAGGCATCGCGGTCAAGCCGCTGTACACCGGCCAGGACCTCGAGGGACTCGACTTCCTGGGTACGTATCCGGGCGTCGCGCCGTATCTGCGTGGTCCGTATCCGACGATGTACGTGAATCAGCCCTGGACGATTCGGCAGTACGCGGGTTTCTCGACCGCCGAGGAGTCCAACGCGTTCTACCGCCGTAATCTGGCGGCCGGGCAGAAGGGGCTCTCCGTCGCCTTCGACCTGCCGACCCACCGCGGTTACGACAGTGACCATCCGCGGGTGACCGGGGACGTCGGCATGGCCGGTGTGGCGATCGACTCGATCTACGACATGCGCCAGCTCTTCGAGGGCATCCCGCTGGACAGGATGTCCGTGTCGATGACGATGAACGGGGCCGTGCTCCCCGTGCTCGCGCTGTACATCGTGGCCGCCGAGGAACAGGGTGTGCCGCCCGAGAAGCTGGCCGGGACCATCCAGAACGACATCCTCAAGGAGTTCATGGTCCGCAACACCTACATCTACCCGCCGAAACCGTCGATGCGGATCATCTCCGACATCTTCGCGTTCACCTCGCAGAAGATGCCGCGCTACAACTCGATCTCCATCTCCGGCTACCACATCCAGGAGGCCGGCGCCACGGCCGACCTGGAGCTGGCCTACACCCTCGCCGACGGAGTCGAATACCTGCGGGCCGGACGCGACACCGGGCTCGACGTGGACGCGTTCGCGCCGCGGCTGTCGTTCTTCTGGGCGATCGGCATGAACTTCTTCATGGAGATCGCCAAGCTGCGGGCGGCCAGGCTGCTCTGGGCGAAGCTCGTGAAGCAGTTCGATCCGCAGAACCCCAAGTCGCTCTCCCTGCGCACCCATTCGCAGACCTCGGGCTGGTCACTGACCGCGCAGGACGTCTTCAACAACGTCACCAGGACCTGCGTGGAAGCGATGGCGGCCACCCAGGGACACACCCAGTCCTTGCACACCAACGCCCTCGACGAGGCACTCGCCCTGCCGACCGACTTCTCCGCGCGCATCGCCCGCAACACCCAACTGCTGCTCCAGCAGGAGTCCGGCACCGGCCGGGTCATCGACCCGTGGGGCGGCAGCGCGTACGTGGAGAAGCTGACGTACGACCTGGCACGCCGCGCCTGGCAGCACATCGAGGAGGTCGAGGCGGCGGGCGGCATGGCCAAGGCCATCGACGCCGGCATCCCCAAGCTCCGCATCGAGGAGGCAGCGGCCCGCACCCAGGCCCGCATCGACTCCGGCCGCCAGCCGGTCATCGGCGTCAACAAGTACCGCGTCGAGACCGACGAGAAGATCGACGTCCTCAAGGTCGACAACTCCTCGGTCCGCACCCAGCAGATCGAGAAACTGCGACGACTGCGCGAAGAGCGCGACGAGCAGGCCACCCAGGACGCGCTGCGCGCGCTGACGGACGCGGCCGGCCGGGAGCCGGGCCCCGGACTCGAAGGCAATCTGCTGGCGCTGGCGGTCGACGCGGCGCGGGCGATGGCGACCGTGGGCGAGATCTCGGACGCGCTGGAGAAGGTGTACGGCCGGCATGCGGGCCAGATCCGTACGATCTCCGGTGTGTACCGCAACGAGGCAGGGGAGTCGCCGTCCGTGGACCGCACCCGCGCACTGGTCGACGCGTTCGAGGAGGCGGAGGGGCGGCGGCCGCGCATCCTGGTCGCCAAGATGGGCCAGGACGGGCACGACCGGGGCCAGAAGGTGATCGCGACCGCCTTCGCCGACCTGGGCTTCGACGTGGACGTCGGCCCGCTCTTCCAGACGCCGGGCGAGGTCGCCCGCCAGGCCGTCGAAGCCGACGTGCACATCGTCGGGGTGTCCTCACTGGCCGCCGGCCACCTCACCCTCGTACCGGCGCTGCGGGAGGAACTGGAGGCCGAGGGCCGCGAGGACATCATGATCGTGGTGGGCGGGGTGATCCCGCCGCAGGACATCGAGGCGCTGCACGAGGCCGGCGCGGCGGCCGTGTTCCCACCGGGAACGGTCATCCCGGACGCCGCCCACGATCTGGTGACGCGGCTCGGCGCCTCACTCGGTCACGAGCTGTGAGCCGCTGAACCATGGCCCCGAAGATCGATCTCGACAGCTATGTGAAGGGGGTGCTCGACGGGAAGCGGGCGCACATCGCGCGCGCCATCACCCTCGTCGAGTCCACCCGCCCCGACCACCGGGCGCTGGCCCAGCAGCTGCTGCGCGAGCTCCTGCCGCACTCCGGAAACGCCCGGCGCATCGGCATCAGCGGTGTGCCCGGAGTCGGCAAGTCCACGTTCATCGACGCACTGGGCACGATGCTCACCGGGCTCGGGCACCGGGTAGCGGTGCTGGCCGTCGATCCTTCCTCCAGCCGTACGGGCGGCTCCATCCTGGGCGACAAGACCAGGATGGAACGGCTGGCGGTGGACCCGGCCGCCTTCGTGCGCCCCTCCCCCACCGCCGGCACGCTGGGCGGGGTGGCCAGGGCCACCCGGGAGTCCGTCGTGGTGATGGAGGCCGCGGGCTACGACGTCGTGCTGGTGGAGACGGTCGGGGTCGGCCAGTCGGAGACCGCGGTCGCCAATATGGTCGACACGTTCCTGCTGCTGACACTGGCCCGCACCGGCGATCAGTTGCAGGGCATCAAGAAGGGCGTGCTCGAACTGGCCGACGCCATCGCGGTCAACAAGGCCGACGGCCCGCACGAGCGTGATGCCCGGGCCGCGGCCCGCGAACTGGCGGGCGCACTGCGGCTGATGCACCCGGCGGACGCGGCCTGGACGCCACCGGTACTCACGTGCAGCGCCCGCGAGTCGAGTGGCCTCGACACCCTGTGGGAGCGGCTGGAACAGCACCGGACACTGCTCGAATCCAGCGGGCGGCTCGCGGCCAAGCGGCGGGAGCAGCAGGTCGACTGGACCTGGACGATGGTGCGTGACGAGCTGCTGGAGAGTCTGCGCAGCCATCCCGGCGTGCGTGCGCTCGCGCCGGAGCTCGAACTGCGTGTACGGGAAGGGACTCTGCCCGCCTCACTGGCCGCCGAGCAGATCCTCGAGGCGTTGCGGGGCCCCGGAACGACCGCCTGACCCGCCTGAAACGGGGATCCGGCTCCGGGTGCCGCTCACAAGGCCCCGCAGCCGGGTCCCACAGCGCGGGACGCGTCTCCCGCCCGGGTGATCCACGTCATGGCGCCCCTCCCCGTCCGGCAGCCGTGGTACATTGCCATTGGTACTTGTGTACGCCTTGAGATTCAGGCGCCGGTGCCGGTTCATTTCTCATCGCTGATGCGCCCGTCGTTCCGACCGGCGATCCAGCTTTCACCGCAGTAATTTCCTCAGTCCGGTACGGGCTCTCCCACCGGGCTTTCCTGCCCGTCGTCCGGGGCGTGAGATCTCCGCCCCCGTTTCTGCCGGGCCCCTTCATTCGCATGTTCGCGAAAGGACCACCCCGCATGACCACCACACTCGAACACCCCGTGACCAACCGGCCCGCGGCCCCCACGGCCGCCGCCGGAATCCTCGACATCACGCACCAGGGGCACGGCTTCCTGCGTTCCGCGGACGGCCACGCCACTCCCCGCGACGTCCAGGTGCCCGCCACGCTCATCCGGCGGCACGGCCTGCGCAAGGGCGACGCCGTCGAGGGAAGCTGCGATCGGCCCCGCGCCCTGAGCGCCGTCGCACGCGTCAACGGCCTCAGCCCGCAAGCGCTCCGGGCCCGGCCGCACTTCCGTGACCTCACCCCGCTCCACCCCCGGCAGCGGCTGCGCCTGGAGACGCCCTCGGGCAGCGCCTCGACGCGCGTCGTCGACCTCGTCGCCCCGATCGGCAAGGGACAGCGCGGGCTCGTCGTGGCCCCGCCCAGGACCGGCAAGACGGTCCTCCTGCAACAGATCGCGGCCTCGGTCGCCGAGAACCACCCCGAGTGCCACCTGATGGTGGTGCTGCTCGACGAGCGCCCCGAGGAGGTCACCGACATGCGCCGCTCGGTGCGGGGCGAGGTCTACGCCTCGACCTTCGACCGGCCGGCGAAGGAACACATCGCCCTCGCCGAGCTCGCGCTCGACCGTGCCAAGCGGCTGGTCGAGCAGGGCCGGGACGTCGTCATCCTGCTCGACTCGCTCACCCGGCTCTGCCGGGCCCACAACAACGCGGCCGCGGCCGGCGGACGCACCCTCAGCGGCGGTGTCGACGCGGCGGCCCTGCTCGGCCCCAAGCGCCTCTTCGGCGCCGCACGGCTCACCGAGGAGGGCGGCTCCCTCACCATCCTGGCCACGGCCCTGGTGGAGACCGGTTCCCGCGCCGACGAGTACTTCTTCGAGGAGCTGAAGGGGACCGGCAACATGGAGCTGCGACTCGACCGCGGCCTCGCCGAGAAGCGGATCCACCCGGCCGTGAACATCGCGGGCTCCGGCACCCGCCGCGACGAACTCCTCGTACCGGCGGAGGAACTGGCCGCCGTCCGTGGACTGCGTCGGGCCCTGCACTCCAGGGACACCCAGACCTCGCTGGAAACACTGCTCGACCGGATCCGGCACACCCCGGACAACGCCGCCTTCCTCCAGCTGATCCGCAACACCGTTCCGGCCGCCTGAATGCCTGTCATGCGTCATACCATGTAGCGGCACTTACCAGCAGAGGGAGAGCAGGCACATGGAATTCCGCCGACTCGGCCGCAGCGGTCTGACGATCAGCGAGATCGCGTACGGAAACTGGCTCACCCACGGCTCCCAGGTGGAGGAGGACGCGGCGCTCGCCTGCATCCGGGCCGCTCTGGACGCAGGCATCACCACCTTCGACACCGCGGACGTCTACGCGCAGACGCGTGCCGAAGCCGTCCTCGGGCGGGCGCTGAAGGACGAGCGCCGGGAGGGACTGGAGATCTTCACCAAGGTCTACTTCCCGACCGGTCCCGGACAGAACGACCGGGGGCTCGGCCGCAAGCACATCATGGAATCGATCGACAACTCGCTGCGCCGGCTGCAGACCGACCACGTCGACCTGTACCAGGCCCATCGCTACGACCACAGCACGCCGCTCGAGGAGACGATGGAGGCCTTCGCCGACGTCGTGCGCTCCGGCAAGGCCCACTACATCGGTGTCTCGGAGTGGACGGCCGGTCAGCTGCGCGCGGGACATGCGCTGGCCCGTGAACTGCGGGTGCCGTTCATCTCCAACCAGCCGCAGTACTCGGCCCTGTGGCGGGTCATCGAGAACGAGGTGGTCCCCGCGTCCGAGGAGCTGGGCATCGGGCAGATCGTCTGGTCACCCATCGCCCAGGGCGCTCTCACCGGCAAGTACAAGCCCGGTGCGCCGCTGCCGGCGGGCTCGCGTGCCACGGACGACAAGGGCGGGGCCGACATGGTCGCCGACTGGCTGCGCGAGGAGGTGCTGGTGCAGGTGCAGCAACTGCGTCCGCTGGCCGACCAGGCCGGTCTGAGCATGGCGCAGCTCGCGGTCGCCTGGGTGCTGCAGAACTCCAACGTCTCCGCCGCGATCATCGGCGCCTCCCGTCCCGAGCAGGTGACGGAGAACGTCGGTGCCTCCGGTGTGCGGCTGGACGCGGACCTCCTGAAGGCCGTCGACCGGATCCTGGACCCGGTGTCCCAGCGGGACCCCGAGCTCACCGCCGGCTACGAGGGCGACAGCTGATGTGAGCAGCGAGGGGCCCGGCCGGAGTTCCGGCCGGGCCCCTCGCTTCTCGTGCGTCACATCCGGGTGTTGAGCGAGGCGGTGTGCTCGCGGACCTGCTCGGGGGTGAGATAGGTGTCCGTGTATTCGAAGTCGCGCAGTGTGGTGGGCTTGCGGGACTGGAATCCGGTACGGACGAAGTCGTCGCCCGCGGCGGCGTTGATCAGCCAGTTCGTCATGACCCGCGCCTTGGCCACGTTGGTCCGCAGCGCCGACCAGTGGTAGCCGCGGGCCACGGCCTGGGCACTGATGCCGTGCATCTCGATGCCGAGCGGCTTGGACACGGCGTCCTTGCCGCCGAGGTCCACGACGAGCCCGAGGTCCTTGTGCACGTACGGCTGGAGGGGCTGGTTGCGCAGCGTCGCCAGGAGGTTGTCGGCGACCTTGCGGCCCTGGCGCATGGCGTGCTGCGCGGTGGGCGGGCAGACCGCGCCGTCGCCCTTGGCCAGGTCGGGTACGGCGGCGGCGTCACCCAGGGCGAAGATCCCGTCGTGGCCGGGCAGGGACATTTCGGGGGCCACCGCCAGCCGGCCGCGTACCGTCTCGGCGTCGAAGGTGGAAACCAGTGGGCTGGCTGTGACGCCCGCGGTCCAGATCAGGGTGCGGCAGGGCAGCACCCTGCCGTCCGTGAAGGTCACCTTGTCGACGCCCGCCTCGGCGACCGAGACGCCGAGCGACACCTCGATGCCTCGTTCGCGGAGCACCTTCAGCGCGCTCTCGCCGAGCTTGTCACCCAGTTCGGGCATGAGCTTCGGGGCGATGTCGATGAGATGCCACTTGATCAGCTTCGGGTCGAGCCGCGGATAGTGCCGCACCGCGTTGGTGGTGAGGCGCTGGAGGCAGGCCGCGGTCTCGGTGCCCGCGTACCCGCCGCCGACCACCACGAACTGCAGCCGCGAGGCGCGTTCCTCCTCGTCGTGGCTGGCGTCCGCGAGATCGAGCTGGGCGATCACGTGGTCGCGTACGAAGGCGGCCTCGGCCAGCGTCTTCATGCCCAGGGCGCTGTCGAGCAGCCCGGGGATGTCGAAGGTGCGGGTGACGCTGCCCGGGCTGAGCACGATGTAGTCGTACGGCTCGTTGACCACCTCGTCGGTGATCTTGCGGACGACACAGACCTTGGCCTTCGGGTCCACTCCGATGGCTCCGCCGGGGATGATCCGGGTGCGGTGCCGGCTGCTGCGGCGCAGTGACACCGCCACGGACTGCGGGGTGAGTACTCCCGAGGCCACTTGGGGCAGCAGGGGCAGGTAGAGCTGGTACGAGAACGGCGCCACGAGTGCGATGTCGGCTTCACCGGGACGGAGCCGTCGTTCCAGACGGCGTACGCACTCGACCCCGGCGAAACCGGCTCCTACAACGAGAATCCTGGGTCGTGCCACAGTGTTCGTCCCTTCTCGGGGTCTGCACGGTCGTCCGTTCGCCTGCCCCGTCACACGCGCCCGTCACCTCTTATCTTTACGAGACGGCTGCGACTTCGCCTGCTGGGGCGGCGATCGGACGACCGGGACCTCATCTGACCAGGTACGTCACCACGGTGCAGGCCCCACCGGCCGTGCTCAGACAGACCACCACGGCCGCCACGCAGCGCGCCCGGAGCCGGCTGTAACGCCGGCTGTACTCACCACGCAGTTCGGTGGCGCGGGCCGAGATGCGCATCAGCATCACCCGTGAGGCGTAGGCGCGGTCGGCGGCGTAGACCCGTTCCACGTCCTCGCGCTGGGCGGTGGTGAGCCAGGGCAGTTCGTCGGTGAAGCGCCGGGCGAGCCGACGGGCCTCCTCGACCTCGGCGTTCCACAGCAGATAGCCCTCCATCTGGGCCAGTCCTCGGGCGCTGTCCTTGTCGGGTTCGGTGCCCATCAGGTCCTCGTCTCCGCCGGCCGCCCCGCTCACGCCTGCCGGTCCCCCGGCGCCACGGTGACGGACTGGTCGCCGCGGTTGGCCTCCTCGTCGAGTTCGCGTACGTACGGGTGGTGCAGGTCGAACGCCGGGGATTCGGAACGGATCCGCGGCAGGGTGACGAAGTTGTGCCGCGGTGGCGGGCAGGAGGTCGCCCACTCCAGCGAACGGCCGTAGCCCCAGGGATCGTCGACGCCGACGTTCCTGCCGTACTTGGCCGTCTTCCAGACGTTGTAGAGGAACGGCAGCATCGACAGGCCGAGCAGGAACGAGGAGATCGACGAGATGGTGTTCAGCGCGGTGAAGCCGTCCGCGGCGAGGTAGTCCGCGTAGCGGCGCGGCATGCCCTCGGCACCCAGCCAGTGCTGCACCAGGAAGGTGCCGTGGAAGCCCACGAACAGCGTCCAGAAGGTGATCTTGCCGAGCCGCTCGTCCAGCATCTTGCCGGTGAACTTCGGCCACCAGAAGTGGAATCCCGCGAACATCGCGAAGACCACGGTCCCGAAGACCACGTAGTGGAAGTGCGCGACGACGAAGTACGAGTCCGAGACGTGGAAGTCCAGCGGGGGCGACGCGAGGATGACACCGGTCAGCCCGCCGAAGAGGAACGTCACGAGGAAGCCGATGGACCACAGCATCGGTGTCTCGAAGGACAGCGACCCCTTCCACATCGTGCCGATCCAGTTGAAGAACTTCACCCCGGTCGGCACCGCGATGAGGAACGTCATGAACGAGAAGAACGGCAACAGCACACCGCCGGTCACGTACATGTGGTGGGCCCACACGGTCACGGACAGACCCGCGATGGCGATCGTCGCACCGACCAGGCCGATGTAGCCGAAGATCGGTTTGCGGCTGAAGACCGGAAGGATCTCGGTGACGATCCCGAAGAACGGGAGCGCGATGATGTAGACCTCCGGATGACCGAAGAACCAGAAGAGGTGCTGCCAGAGCAGCGCGCCGCCGTTGGCGGCGTCGAAGACGTGCGCGCCGAACTTGCGGTCCGCCTCCAGCGCCAGGAGCGAGGCGGCGAGGACCGGGAAGGCCAGCAGCACCAGGACCGCGGTCAGCAGGGCGTTCCAGACGAAGATCGGCATGCGGAACATCGTCATGCCGGGAGCGCGCATGCAGACGATCGTGGTGATGAAGTTGACCGACCCGAGGATCGTGCCGAAACCGGAGAACCCCAGACCCATGATCCACATGTCCGGGCCGATGCCCGGCGAGCGGACCGCGTCCGTCAGCGGGGAGTAGGCGAACCAGCCGAAGTCGGCCGCTCCGTCGGGCGTGAGGAAGCCGGCCACCGCGATGATCGAGCCGAAGAGGTACAGCCAGTACGCGAACATGTTCAGCCGGGGAAAAGCCACATCGGGTGCGCCGATCTGCAGCGGCATGATCCAGTTGGTGAATCCGATGAACAGCGGTGTCGCGAACATCAGCAGCATGATCGTGCCGTGCATCGTGAACGCCTGGTTGAACTGTTCGTTCGACATGATCTGCGTGCCCGGACGGGCCAGCTCGGCGCGCATGAAGAGCGCGAGCAGACCGCCGATGAGGAAGAACGCGAACGAGGTGACCAGGTACATCGTGCCGATCGTCTTGTGGTCGGTGGTGGTCAGCCACTTGATGACGACGTTTCCCGGCTCCCTGCTGTGTACCGGAAGCTCGTTGGCGTACGCCTCGTCGTCCTCCGCTGTCCCTGTCGTGCCCGTCGTCGTCACTGGGACGCTCCTTCATCTGTCTGCCGCGGGTGGACTGCGCACCCCGCGTGGCGCCGCCTCCATCGGGGTGGGCCGAACGGCCCTCCCCACGCGTCGCGCGAGTTTCCGGTTGCAGCAAACCAGCCGGGTGGCCGCAGGGGGTGGCCCTGCGGCCCCCGTGGCGCGACATTCACCCGTCAGGGCGTCCCCGGACACAGACAGCTCCGCCCCGGCGCGACGGTGTGCCGGCCGGGGCGGAGCGGTGCGAGGCGGTGCGGGCGAGGAGGAGGCGCTGCCCCTCCCCCGCCCACCGGCTCAGATCAGGCGAGGCTCGCGATCGCCTTGTTGAACGTCGCCGACGGACGCATGACGGCCTCGGCCTTGGCCGGGTCGGGCTGGTAGTAGCCGCCGATGTCGGCCGGCTTGCCCTGGACGGCGACGAGCTCGTCGACGATGGTCTGCTCCTGCTCGGCCAGCGTCTTGGCGAGCGGTGCGAACACCTCGGCGAGCTTGGCGTCGGTGGTCTGCTGCGCCAGCTCCTGGGCCCAGTAGAGAGCCAGGTAGAAGTGGCTGCCGCGGTTGTCGATCCCGCCGAGCCTGCGGCTGGGCGACTTGTCCTCGTTGAGGAACGTGGCCGTCGCGCGGTCCAGCGTGTCGGCCAGGGCCTGGGCGCCGGCGTTGTCCGTGGTCTGCGCGAGGTGCTCGAAGCTGACGGCGAGGGCGAGGAACTCACCCAGGCTGTCCCAGCGCAGGTAGTTCTCCTTCACCAGCTGCTGCACGTGCTTCGGCGCGGAGCCGCCGGCGCCCGTCTCGAACAGTCCGCCGCCGTTCATCAGCGGGACGACGGAGAGCATCTTGGCGCTGGTGCCGAGCTCCAGGATCGGGAACAGGTCGGTGAGGTAGTCACGCAGCACGTTGCCGGTGACCGAGATGGTGTCCTCACCGCGGCGGATGCGCTCCAGGGAGAACGCGGTGGCCTCGACCGGGGACAGGATCTCGATCTGGAGACCGTCGGTGTCGTGGTCGGCCAGGTACGTCCTGACCTTCTCGATGAGCTTGGCGTCGTGCGCGCGGTCCTCGTCGAGCCAGAACACGGCCGGGTTGCCGGTCGCGCGGGCGCGGGTGACGGCGAGCTTGACCCAGTCCTGGATCGGCAGGTCCTTGGCCTGGCACACGCGGAAGATGTCTCCGGCGCCGACGACCTGCTCCAGGACGGCGTTGCCGTTGCCGTCCACGACCCGCACGGTGCCCGTGGTGGGGACCTCGAAGGTCTTGTCGTGGCTGCCGTACTCCTCGGCCTTCTGCGCCATGAGACCGACGTTGGACACGGAGCCCATCGTGGCGGGGTCGTAGGCGCCGTTGGCGCGGCAGTCGTCGATGACGACCTGGTAGACGCCCGCGTAGCTGCTGTCGGGCAGCACGGCGAGGGTGTCGGCCTCCTGGCCGTCCGGTCCCCACATGTGGCCGGAGGTGCGGATCATGGCCGGCATGGAGGCGTCGACGATGACGTCACTGGGGACGTGCAGGTTGGTGATGCCCTTGTCGGAGTCGACCATCGCCAGGGCGGGGCCCTCGGCGAGCTCGGCCTCGAAGGAGGCCTTGATCTCGGCACCGATGTGCGGCACCGAGTCCAGGCCCTTGAGGATGCCGCCGAGGCCGTCGTTCGGTGTCAGGCCGGCGGCGATGAGCACCTCGCCGTACTTGGCGAACGTGTTCGGGAAGAAGGCGCGGACCACGTGGCCGAAGATGATCGGGTCGGAGACCTTCATCATGGTGGCCTTGAGGTGCACCGAGAAGAGGATGTCCTCGGCCTTGGCGCGGGCGACCTGCGCGGTGAAGAACTCGCGCAGCGCGGCGACGCGCATGACGGCGGCGTCCACGACCTCGCCGGCCAGCACCGGTACGGAGTCACGCAGGACGGTGACGGTGCCGTCGTCGCCCACGAGCTCGATGCGCAGGCTGCCGGCCTCGGCGATCACTACGGACTTCTCGGTGGAGCGGAAGTCGTCGACGCCCATGGTCGCGACGTTCGTCTTCGAGTCGGCCGTCCAGGCGCCCATGCGGTGGGGGTGCGCCTTGGCGTAGTTCTTGACCGACGCGGGGGCGCGGCGGTCGGAGTTGCCCTCGCGCAGGACGGGGTTGACCGCGCTGCCCTTGATCTTGTCGTAGCGCGCGCGGGCGTCCTTCTCCTCGTCGGACTTCGGGTCGTCCGGGTAGTCCGGAAGCGCGTAGCCCTGCCCCTGGAGCTCGGCGATCGCGGCCTTCAGCTGCGGGATCGAGGCAGAGACGTTCGGCAGCTTGATGATGTTGGCCCCGGGAGTGGTGGCCAGCTCGCCGAGCTCGGCGAGCGCGTCGTCGATGCGCTGGTTCTCCTGGAGGCGGTCGGGGAAGCTGGCGATGATCCGGCCCGCCAGGGAGATGTCACGGCTCTCCACGGTGACCCCGGCCTTCGAGGCGTAGGCCTCGATCACCGGCAGGAACGAATACGTCGCCAGGGCCGGGGCCTCGTCGGTGTGTGTATAGATGATGGTCGAGTCAGTCACCCTGTGCTCCGCTCCACGTCTGCAACATTGCTTGACATCAAGATATCTCGTGATCGGCGCCGCCTCGACAGGGCCCTGCCCCGCACGAACCGGAACCGGCCGTACCGCGATTCCCGCGGATTTGCCGTGTCGCGGCAGTCCTGGCAGCGTGCGGCGGCATGAGCACGGAGAGCGAACACGACGAGGCACTGACACGGGACGAGGCGCTGGCACGGGCGGTACGGCTGCGCGAACGGAAGGACCCGAGGGCGCACGAGCGGCTGCTGAGCCTGGCGGCGCGGTATCCGCAGGACTCCGTCATCGCCTACCAGACCGCCTGGTCGCACGATTCCCTCGGCCTGGAGGAGGAGGCAGTGCCGTTCTACGAGCGGGCACTGGCGGGTCCGGGGCTCTGCGCCGAGGACCGCCACGGAGCCTTCCTCGGCCTCGGCAGCACGCTGCGGGTGCTGGGCCGTTACGAGGAGGCGCGCGCGGTCCTCGGCCGGGGTCTGGAGGAGTACGCGGACGACGCCTCGCTGCTGACCTTCCTGGCGATGACGCTGTACAACGTCGGCGAGTCGCGCGAAGCCGTGCGGACGCTTCTCCTGGTCACCGCGGCAACCGGCGCGGATCCGCGGCTCCAGGCGTACCGCCCCGCGATCGAGCACTACGCGGGACGGCTGGACGAGACGGAGTAGCGCGCCGTCCCCCGCGAGCCCGGCAGACGGTACGGGACGGCCCTCAGGGACGTCCCTGCTCCGGGACCTCCTCGCCGGCCGGCACCGGGCCGGGCGGGGTGCCGTCGCCGAAGGGGCGGCCGCCGAGCTCCTCCCGGTGGTGCGGGGTCAGCCAGCCCGACAGATCGGGGCCGACGGGCACGATGCCGGTGGGGTTGATGCCGGTGTGGACCCGGTAGTAGTGCTGCTTGATGTGGTGGAAGTCCACCGTGTCACCGAAGCCGGGGGTCTGGTAGAGGTCCCTGCTGTAGCCCCACAGGACCGGGTCCTCGGCCAGTTTCGAACGGTTGCACTTGAAGTGCCCGTGGTAGACGGCGTCGAAGCGGACGAGGGTGGTGAAGAGCCGGATGTCGGCCTCGGTGATCGTGTCACCGACGAGGTAGCGCCGGTCGGCGAGGCGCCGCGACACGAGGTCCAGGCGGCGGAACACATCCTCGTACGCGGCCTCGTACTCCTCCTGTGTGGACGCGAACCCGGCCCGGTACACGCCGTTGTTGACGTCCCGGTAGATGCCCTCCATCACCTCGTCGATCTCCTCGCGCAGCGGCTCGGGATAGAGGTCGGGGGCTCCGGCGCGGTGCAGCGCGGTCCATTCGGTGGCGAGGTCCAGGGTGATCCGCTGGTAGTCGTTGGTGACGAGCCTGCCGCTGGGGATGTCGACGATCGCGGGGACGCTGACCCCGCCGGGGTATCCGCGCTCACGTGCGTCGTAGGCCTCGCCGAGGTATTCGATGCCGAGCACCGGGTCCCGGCCGCCCGCGTCGAGCGTGAAGCGCCAGCTGCGGTCGTCCTGCAGCGGATCGGCGACGGCGAGGGACAGCGCGTCCTCCAGGCCGAGCAGCCGGCGGGAGACCAGTGCGCGGCTCGCCCAGGGGCAGGCGCGGCTGACGACCAGGCGGTAGCGTCCCGCTTCGACGGGCCAGCCGTCCCGCCCGTCGGCCGTGATCCGGTCGGCGAAGTGGCTCTTGGACCGCTTGAAGGGTTTGTGGCCGTACTCCGTGTTGCCGTCCGGTTCGGTGCGGGCCGGGTCGTTCATCGCGTCTCTCCCTACGACAGTGCCTGGGGGCGGGTGGACTGGTGTGTACGGCTTCTGCCCCGCCGGGCGCCGCCCACGTCGGCCAGGGCCACGATGAGTCCGGCGACCACGAAGGCGACGGAGACGACGAGACCGTGGTCGTAGGCGGTGGACCAGCCGGTGGAACCGACCTGGGCGAAGAAGACGGAGCCGACGGCGGCGATCCCGATCGCGGAGCCGACGCGCTGGCCGGTCTGGAGGGTGCCGCCCGCGCTGCCCGCGGAGGCCACCGGCACCTGGGACAGGGTCAGCGTCTGGTTGGGCGCGATGACCAGGCCGCTGCCGAGGCCGGCCAGCAGCAGCGGAGCGGCCATCGCCCATCCGGCGCCCCGGCCGGGCACGAGATGAACGGCGAGCGCGGTGGCCCCCAGCCCCACGGCGACGGTCGTCATGCCGACGACGACGAGCGGGCGCCCGTACCGGCCGACCATCCGGCCGCCGGGGCCCGCCGCGGCGGCCGACCCCAGGGCGAAGGGCGTGATCGCGAGACCTGCCATCAGGGCCGTGTAGTGCAGGCCGCTCTGCAGGTAGAGCGTGGTGATGAAGAAGATCGAGGTGAATCCGGCGAAGTACAGCAGGATCAGCAGACAGCCGAGCCAGTAGGAGCGGACCCGGAAGAGCGAGAGCTTCACCACGGGCTGGGTGCCGCGGCGGCCGCACCGGGACTCCCAGGCGACGAAGGCGGCGAGCAGCGCCACGGCCACCAGCAGGAGCAGCCATTTCCCGTTGCCCGCCCACTGGTGTGCCTGGACGAAGGGCAGCAGTAGCGCCAGCACCCCCGCGCCCAGCAGCAGGACGCCGACGGGGTCCAGGTCCCGCAGCCGCACCGGGCCCGCGGACGGGGTGTCCGGCAGCAGCCGGTGGGCGAGCAGGAGGCAGACGGCCCCGAGCGGCAGGTTGACGTAGAAGACCCAGCGCCAGCCCTCCTCGGCGCCGGCCGCCTGGATCAGGAGCCCGCCCAGCAACGGTCCGACGGCGGTGGAGATGCCGACCACCGTGCCGAACATGCCGAACGCCCGGCCCCTTTCGCGTCCCGAGAACATCTGCTGGATGAGGGCGGAGATCTGGGGCGACACGAGGCCGCCGGCCAGGCCCTGGACCAGCCGGGCGATGACCAGCCAGATGCTGGACTGGGCGGCCCCGCACGCGGCGGAGGACAGCGTGAAGAGCGCGAGACCGGCCATGAAGACCTCGCGGCGCCCACGGGCGTCGCCCAGCCGCCCGGCCGGGATCAGGAACAGCCCGAAGGCCAGGGCGTAACCGGACAGCACCCACTGCAGATCGGACTCCGGGGTGTGCAGCCCCTCCCGGATGGACGGCAGCGCGACGTTGACGATCGATACGTCCAGGAGGGTCATGAAGCCCGCGACCAGGCACACCGCGAGTGCCCGCCACCGCCGGGGGTCGGGCTCGTCATCCCCGTCGGCGGCCGGATCCCGCCCCGCAGAGCCCCGGTGAGCCGCGCTGTCTGCCATGGCTCGCACCCTAGGTCGCGAGCTCCGATTCCTCATCCCGGCACGGCCACCGGGCCCGCTCAGGACCCATAAGATGCGGCATATGCAGTCCTACACCATCGGACAGGCCGCCCGTCTGCTGGGCGTCAGCCCCGACACCGCACGCCGCTGGGCGGATGCCGGACGCGTCGCGACGCACCGCGAGGACGGCGGCCGCCGCCTCATCGACGGCCGCGACCTGGCCGCGTTCTCCGTGGAGGTCGCGCAGGCCGGCGCCGGCGACGACGACGCCTCCTACACCTCCGCGCGCAACGCGTTCCCCGGCATCGTGACCGCCGTCAAGCTCGGCGACGTGGCGGCGCAGGTCGAGATCCAGGCCGGTCCGCACCGGCTCGTTTCGCTGCTGACCCGGGAGGCGGTCGAGGAGCTCGGTCTCGAGGTCGGTATGCAGGCCACCGCCCGGGTGAAGTCGACCAGCGTGCACATCGACCGCACCTGACCGGGATCCGCCGGCGGTCCGGCGTAGACCTCGCCCGCGGTAACAGCACGTACGTAGACTCGGTTACGAGTGGACACCGCTCCCGCCGGGCCGGCCTCGTGGGCCGCCCGCCGTCGGCGCCGTCGGCTCACGCACTAGCCCCTGAGCTGCGAGAACCTTGATCAGGGCGCTATCCGATGGCTCTACTGGGAGGTCACCGTGAAGATGCTGATCAACGTCCCCGAAACCGTGGTCGCGGACGCGCTGCGCGGCATCGCCGCCGCCCACCCGGAACTGACCGTGGACGTCGAGAACCGGGTCGTCGTACGGCGTGACGCACCCGTGGCCGGGAAGGTCGCGCTGGTCTCCGGCGGCGGGTCCGGGCACGAGCCGCTGCACGCCGGATTCGTCGGGCCCGGGATGCTGTCGGCGGCCTGCGCCGGAGAGGTGTTCACGTCCCCGGTGCCGGATCAGATGGTGCGGGCCGCGGCGGCCGTCGACAGCGGTGCGGGCGTGCTCTTCGTCGTGAAGAACTACACCGGTGACGTACTCAACTTCGAGATGGCCGCCGAGCTGGCCGAGGAGGAGGGGGTGCAGGTCACCCAGGTGCTCGTCAACGACGATGTCGCGGTGACCGACAGCCTCTTCACCGCGGGGCGGCGGGGCACGGGCGCGACGCTGTTCGTCGAGAAGATAGCCGGGGCCGCGGCCGAGGAGGGTGCGCCGTTGGACCGGGTCGCGGCGATAGCGCGGCAGGTGAACGAGTCCTCGCGCAGTTTCGGGGTGGCGCTGAGCTCCGTCGTCACGCCCGCCAAGGGCTCCCCCACCTTCGACCTCCCCGCGGGCGAACTCGAACTCGGGGTGGGGATCCACGGCGAGCCGGGACGGGAGCGGCGTCCGATGATGACGTCGCGGGAGATCGCGGACTTCGCGGTGGACGCGGTGCTGGAGGACCTGCCACCGAAGGGGCCGGTCATCGCACTGGTCAACGGGATGGGTGCCACCCCGCTGCTGGAGCTGTACGGGTTCAACGCCGAGGTGCATCGGGTGCTGTCCGAGCGCGGTGTCGTCGTGGCCCGTACTCTCGTGGGCAACTATGTGACCTCACTCGACATGGCGGGCTGTTCGGTGACGCTCTGCCAGGTGGACGAGGAACTGGCGCGGCTCTGGGACGCCCCGGTGGAGACGCCCGCGCTGCGCTGGGGCCGCTGACCGTCCGCGTTGCCCCCTTCAGTGCACGCCGTCACATTCGATGGACCCAAGGAGATCATGTGCTCGACGCCGACTTCTTCCGCCGCTGGATGACCGTTGCAGCGAACGCCATGGAACGGCAGGCGGACTTCCTGACCGACCTCGACTCGGCGATCGGGGACGCGGACCACGGCACCAACATGCGGCGCGGGTTCGCCGCGGTGACCGCCGCCCTGGCCAAGGAGGAACCGCAGACCCCCGGGGCCGTACTCGCGCTCGCCGGGAAGCAGTTGATCTCGACTGTCGGCGGAGCGTCCGGTCCGCTCTACGGGACGCTGCTGCGGCGTACCGGCAAGGAGCTGGGCGATGCCCCCACCGTGAGTGCCGAGGAACTGACCAGGGCGTTCGGCGCGGGAGTGGAGGCGGTGGCTCGGCTCGGCGGGGCCGCGGCCGGGGACAAGACGATGCTCGACGCCCTGCTGCCGGCGGCCGAGGCGCTGGAGATGTCGTTCGACGCGGCCGAGTACGCGGCGCGGTCGGGGGCGCTGGCGACGGTGCCCCTCCAGGCGCGCAAGGGCCGCGCGAGTTATCTGGGCGAGCGGAGCATCGGGCATCCGGATCCGGGGGCCATGTCCGCGCTGTTCCTGATCGCCGCCCTCGCGGCGGTCGCCGCCGCGGACGGGGAGGACGCGTGAGCGCGGACGAGCAGGTCGGGATCGTGCTGGTCTCGCACAGCGGGCCGGTGGCCGAGACCGTGGCCGAACTGGCCAGGGGGCTCGCGGCCGGTGGTGCGACGGCGCCGGTGGCCGCCGCCGGTGGCACCGCCGCGGGCGGGCTCGGGACGAGCACGGACCTCATCGCGGAGGCGGCCAGGTCGGTGGACCGCGGCGCGGGCGTCGCCCTGCTGGTCGATCTGGGCAGCGCGGTGCTCACGGTCAAGGCCATGCTGGCCGAGGGCGACGAACTCCCGGACGGGGCAAGGCTGGTGGATGCCCCATTCGTCGAGGGCGCAGTAGCGGCCGTCGTCACCGCGTCGGCGGGCGGCGACCTGGCCGCCGTCGCCTCCGCCGCGGCGGAGGCGTACGACTACCGCAAGGCATAGGTCCGCCCGCCGTGTCGGCGGTGGCGGGTGACCAGCCGTTCGCCCACACTTGACGGCATGTCACCCACCTCACCCCACGCGCGGCGCAGCGCCGGTCTCCTGCTGTTCCGTACCACCGCGGAATCCGGTTTCGAAGTCCTCATCGGGCACATGGGCGGGCCCTTCTGGGCGGGCCGGGAGAGTGCGGGGTGGTCGGTCCCGAAGGGTGAGTACGGCCCGGAGGAGGAGGCCGCGGCCGCTGCCCGGCGGGAGTTCGGGGAGGAGTTCGGCCGTCCGGCGCCGGAAGGCCGCTGGCTGGCTCTGGGCGAGGCCCGCCAGTCGAGCGGAAAGATCGTGACGGTGTGGGCGGTGGAGGGCGACCTCGATCCGGCGACGGCGGTCCCGGGGACCTTCACGATGGAGTGGCCGCGCAGGTCCGGTGTGCAGCGGGAGTTCCCGGAGATCGACCGGTTCGCCTGGTGCACGCCGGAGGTCGCCGCCGATCGTCTCGTCAAGGGCCAGCGGGTCTTCGTGGACCGGTTGCGCGACCTACTGACGGGCGGGCTTCAGGGGCCGTCAGGCGCGACCGGCCCCTGAGGTCCGTCCGACGGGTCAGGAGTCGGTGACGGGTCCGCCCTCGTGGAGCCCGAGCCGGTCGCCGGTGAAACGGGCGCGGAAACTGCGGTCGTGCGAGACGACCACGACGGCTCCCCCGTACGCCGCCAGGGCCGTCTCCAGTTCTTCCACCAGGCCGAGCGCGATGTGGTTGGTCGGCTCGTCCAGCACCAGCAGATCGGCCGGGCGGGTGACCAGCCGGGCCAGCGCCAGCCTTCGCTGCTGACCGATCGAGAGGTCGGCGACCGGCACGGTCAGGTCCTCCGGGCGGAAGAGCCCGAGTGCGAGAAGCATGTCGGTGTACTCGTCGGCGTGGCCGGGCCGTCCGGCCGCGAAGGTCGCCAGGAGTGTGCGACGGGTGGGCCGGGCGGGGAGTTCCTGCGGGAGATATCCGATCCGGGCCCTGCGGCGCACCGTGCCGGAATCGGGTGTCAGGTCTCCGGCCAGGATCCGGAGCAGGGTCGATTTCCCGGCGCCGTTGGGTCCGGTGACCAGCAGGCGCTGTCCGGCCGCCACGCGCAGGCGCGGCATGTGCAGCCGGTCGCCGACCGTCACGGATTCGAGCTCCACGAGCGGGCCCCGGGCATGCTCGCCGTCGGCGGAGAGCGCCAGGTCGGCGGAGAACCGCAGTGGCCGGGGCGGGGCGGCGACCGGAGCCCTGCGCAGGTCCTCCAGCCGGGTCCTGGCGGCTCTGACCCGCCCGGACAGCTTGGCCTCGTGCGAGCGGCGGTGCTTGCCGAAGCCCTCTCCGGGGTCCTTGCCGCTGCCCGTGAGCCGTCGGCCCGCCGCGTCCACGAGCTCTTCGGTACGGGCCAATTCGTCAAGCCACTGCTGATGTTCCTGTGCCCAGCGCCGGCGGGCGGCCGCCTTCGCAGCGCGGTAGCCGTCCCAGCCGTCCCCGTAGGTGACGACGGTACGCAGATCGCGGTCGACCTCGGCGATGACGTTGGTGGTGCGCTCCAGGAACGCCCGGTCGTGGGTGACCACGACGGCGGTGCCGCGGTGGGCGCGCAGGTGGTCCTCCAGCCAGGTGGTGGCCCTGAGGTCGAGGTGGTTGGTCGGCTCGTCGAGCAGCAGCAGTTCGGGGCCTGACGCCAGTACGCAGGCGAGCGCCAGCCGGGACTGTTCACCGCCGGAGAGGGTGCCGAGCGGGCGCTCCCCCGTGAGGTGTCCGAGCCCGAGGCCGTGCAGCGCGGCCTCGACGCGGGCATCGGCCAGATAGCCGCCGCGTTCCTCGTACTCCGTCAGCAGATCGCCGTAGGCGGCGAGCCCGGCGTCGTCCGGGCCCGCGGGCACGGCGAGTGCGGTTTCGGCGTCCCGGATGCGCCGCTCCAGCGCTCGGAGTTCGGCCAGGGCGGTGTCGACGGCGTCCTGGACCGTGTGGGCGGGGGCGAGGGCGAGGGTCTGGGAGAGGTAGCCGGTGCCGCCGGGGAAGCGGACGGTGATCTCTCCTTCGTCCGGTTTCTCGGCGCCGGCCAGCAGCCGCAGGAGAGTGGATTTCCCGGAGCCGTTCTCGCCGATCACTCCGACGCGGTCGCCGGGGCGGACGGTGAACGACACCTGGTCGATGACGGTGCGGTCTCCGTACGTCCTGGAGACGTCCTTCAGGGCCAGTTGGGCGCGGTCGTGCTTGGAGGACATGGGTCGCTCTCCCTCGGGTGACATGCCTCGCCGACCCCTGGCGGGGCGCGGCGGGCGGGGATGCCGAACAGGCGGAGGGGACTGCGCAGAGCGGGGTGACCCGGTGGTCACGCGGCTGTGCCCGGTGTCGGGCGGTGGCGTCCCTGTCCGGAATCAGCGGAAGAAGTAGTACGAACCCATGGGGCCAGTCTAAGCACGGGGGCGCGGCGGCTGTCAGGTGGTTTTCGTCCGTGTCCCGGACTGTGCGGCCAGCCGTCCGGGGGCGCGACGGTGCGGGCCGGCGCGCGGCGCGACGGCCCGCGGGGTTGTGCGCGGGTAGATCCGGTGGTCAGCCGTTGGGGAGGATGACGGCCCGGCCGTTGATCCTGCCGTCGTGCAGCCGCTCGTACGCCAGCGGCGCCTCGTCCAGCGAGTACGTCTCGACGTGCACCTCGACCGAACCGGTGCGGGCCAGCTCGAGCACCTCGGCCAGCTCGGAGCGGGATCCCCAGTAGGGGGCGGTCACCGTCGTGTTGAACGGCAGGGAGCCGAAGCCCACGGGAAGCGACCCTCCGCCGATGCCGACGATCGTCACGTCCGAGTCGATGGCGGCCGCGGCGCCCGCCGTGGCGACGGTGGGAGGCGCCCCGACGAAGTCGAGGACGACCTGCGCGCCGATGCCACCGGTCAGCTCACGGATCGTCGTTGCCGCGTGCTCGTCGGACAGGACGGTCTCGTGCGCCCCGACCGTACGGGCGAGGGCGAGCTTGTCCTCGGTCACGTCCAGGGCGATGACCCGCACGGCCGTCATGGCCCGCAGCAGCTGGATGGCGACGTGGCCGAGTCCGCCGGTGCCGATGACGACGGCGGTCGCGCCGGGCACCAGCTTCGGCAGGGAGCGCTTGATCGCGTGGTACGGGGTGAGGCCCGCGTCGGTGAGCGGGACGGCCCGGACCGGATCGAGGCCGCCGAGCGGCACCAGGTGACGCGGGTCGTCGACGATCATGTACTCCGCCATGGCGCCGGGCGCCCCCAGGCCGGGCGGGTTGATGCCGAGCGCCTGGGCTCGCAGGCAGTAGTTCTCCTTGCCCTCGGCGCACTTGACGCACGTACCGCAGCCCCAGGGGCCGTAGACGGCGACCGGGTCGCCCACCGTGAGTCCGCCGACGCCGTCGCCGAGCGCCTCGACGGTACCGACGCCCTCGTGCCCGAGGGTGAGCGGCAGCGGGTAGGGGAACTGGTCGGCGGGCCGGCTCATCACCGCGATGTCGGAGTGACAGACACCTGCGGCGGTGACCTTCAACAGCACCTGGCCGGGGCCGGGTTCCGGGTCGGGCACGGTGACGACCTCGGGTGCGGCGCCGACGGTGCGGTACTGGACGGCTTTCATGGGGTCCTCCTCGGCCTCTGCTGTTCTCTTTCTCGCCCCCTGCCCCCGGTCGTCCCCCGTCCTCCGTTCAGGAGGCGGAGTAGCCGCCGTCCACCAGGTGGTAGCTGCCGTGGATGAACGAGGCGCGGTCGGAGAGCAGGAAGGCGGCGAGTTCGGCCACCTCCTCCGCGGTGCCGAGGCGTCCGGCCGGGTGCAACGAGATGAGGTGGTCGCGGGCCGGGCCGTCCGTGTTGCGCAGCAGCGGGGTGTCGATGAAGCCGGGGCCGACCGCGTTGACGCGGACGTTCTGTGCCGCGTACTCGAGTGCGGCCGTCTTGGTGAGGCCGACGACTCCGTGCTTGGCGGCGACGTACGCGGGCGATCCGGCGAAGCCGTTGGTACCGAGGATCGACGACATGTTGACGACGGCGCCGCCGCCCGCCGCGACGATCGCGGGGAGTTCGTAGCGCATCGAGTAGAAGACACCGCTGAGGTTGGTGGCGACGACCCGGTCCCAGTCCTCGACGGCGTACTCGCCGGTCGGGCTGCTCGGGCCGCCGATGCCCGCGTTGTTCACCGCGAGGTGGAGGGCGCCGAAGGTGTCGACGGCGAACCGGACGCCTGCCTCGACGGAGGCGGGGTCGGTGACGTCCATGGCGACGGCCGCGGCCTCGGCCCCGGTGCTCCGCAGTGCGGCGACCGCCTCGCGGGCGCTCGCCTCGTCGTAGTCGGCCACGACCACGGACGCGCCCGAGGCGGCCAGCCGGTGGGCGAGGGCCAGTCCGATGCCGGACGCCCCTCCGGTGACGAGGGCCGTGCGGCCGGCGAACTCCTGGTCCGTGGTGGTGGGGGTGGTGCTCATGATGTTCCGTTTCCTTCCGTGGTGCTGTGCGACGCCGGTCCGGCGGGGAGCTGCGTGAACAACTCCCCGGAGAGGGCGTCGAATGCCTGCTCGACGAGCCGGGGAAGCTCCTCGGGGCAGCCTCCGCGCACCCAGGCGGCCTGGGCGGCAAGGAGGGCTCCCGCTCCGGCGGCGACCGTGACGGCGGGACGGATGTCCTGCCGCGGGTCGGTCCCCAGCCGGTGCGCGACGATGGCGACCGAGTCCTCCTGGGCGTCCACCCGGATGTGGTGGAACGCGGCGTAGAGAGTCGGTTCGCGCTCGGCGAGGACCAGCAGCTCGAAGATCCTCGGGCGGCGGTGCCACGCCTCGGCGTCCGGGTCCGCCAGCCAGTCCAGGACGGCCCGGCGGTACGCGGTGAGCGGCGGCTCGGCTGCGGGACGGGCCCGCAGGGCGTCGTTGATCCGGTCCCCGTCGCCCCGGACCGAGTCCAGGACGGCGGCCTCCTTGCTGGGGAAGTACCTGCTGAACGTGCGGCGGTCGACGTCAGCGCGGTCCGCGATCTCCTCGACCGTCACATCCCGCAGCCCGCGGTCGAGCACGAGCTCGATAGCCGCCTGGGCCAGCGTGTCGCGGGTCCGGCGGGCCTTGCGGCTGCGCCTCTCCGGAGTCTTCCGTTCCCGGTTCATAAATGCACCGTACACCTAAAAATGTCCCCGTGCGACACATGTCGCACGGGGACATCCAGTCTGGTCGTGCGGGCCCGCGGCGGGCCGTGCTACCAGCCGCTGAACGCCTGCGCGGCCCGGTGCGCGCCGGTGTCGGTGGGCACGGGACGGGGCCGGCTGCCGGAGGCCGACGGGCGCAGCGTGAGCATCGCGACGTCGTCGCGCCGCACACCGCCGGAGAAGTCCTCCAGGTCCGCGTGGAGCGTGTCCAGCAGTTCGCGGGGGCCCAGCCCCGCCCAGCGGCCGAGCCGGGCGTCCAGCGGATAGAAGGCTCCGGTGGCGTCACGGGCCTCGGTCACTCCGTCGGTGAACATCAGGAGGGTCGCCCCGGGCGGAAAGTCCAGCCGTTCCGCGACCCGCGCCTCGTTGCTGAGTTCCGCCATGCCCAGCGGCACGGACGTGCGGCGCAGCGGTACGGCGGATGCCACGCCGTCGTGCAGCAGCCTGGGCACGAGATGGCCGCAGTTGACGGCCCGTACCTGGCCGTCGCCGTCGAGGCCGAGCACCAGCGCGGTGACGAAGCGCTCGATCTCGCCGGTCTGGGCGGAGAACGCGTTGTGCCGGGCGACCGCGTCCTCGACCGCGTCCACCACACCGGTCAGGGCGGGCTCCCGGATCGCCGCCTCCCGGAAGGCGCCGAGCGCGGCGAAGCCCGCTCCGATGGCGGCCAGGCCCTTGCCCTGCACGTCGCCGATGATGACGCGGGTGCCGTAGGGCGACTGGACGACCTCGTAGATGTCGCCGCCGACCAGGCGGTCCTCCTCGATCGGCGCGTAGATGCCGTCCACCAGGACCTGGTCGGTCAGTACGGGCAGCGGGCGCAGGATCTGCCGCTGGAGGGCGACGGCCGCCGACCGCAGCCTGGCGATCTCGGTGACGTGCCGGATTCTCATCGAACAGGCGCCGACGCCCAGTGCACAGGCCAGCAGGCTGAAGAGGAGACCGCTCGCGATGTCCCAGAAGCCGCCTCCCGACACCAGCCGGGAGGCGACGAGGATGGGCATCGTCCAGGCAGCCGCGACGACGGTCTGCCGGACGGTGCAGAAGACCGATACGAGTGCGGGCACGACGACCAGCAGAGGGATGAGTCGCAGGTCCTCGCCGGTGAGGACGTCGAGCCCCACCACGATCAGGGACAGCAGGGCAAGGCCGCCGAGCAGGGCCGGGGTACCGATCCGGGAGGCCGCGGCCGCCCGCTCCCCCGCGTCGGTCATCGACGGCTCGGCGCCGCGTGTCGTCGACGGACGCAGTACCCCGATCGTCACGGCCGTCTCCTCCCGCAGTCGCCGGGCACGTCCCGGCACTCTCTTCCAGTCCACTCGGATCGGGTCGGCCGCACACGGGGCTTTCGGCCCCATGCGTCACGCCGAAGGTCCCCGGGCAGGGTTGGAGCGGGGCTCGGCGGGCCGGAAGTCCTGGACGGAAGTCCCGCCGGTGACGTCCGCAGGGGCGTGCGCGTGCCCCGGCGGACGTCGCCCCTCAGGCCCCGACCGCCGCGCCGGCCGCCTCCCCGGCAGACGGGCGCGCAGGCGTGCCGACCGGTACCAGGGCCGACAGGAAGGACGTCCGGCGACGGAGCGTGAATCCGAGGGCTTCGTAGAGCCGCACGGCGTTGGTGTTGGAGGCCGCGGCATGCAGGAACGGCGTATCGCCGCGTTCCCTGATCTCGTGGGAGACGGCGAGCAGCAGCCGGCTGGCGAGCCCCTGCCCCCGTACGGACTCGTCGGTACAGACGGCGCTGATCTCGCTCCAGCCCGGCGGGCGCAGCCGTTCGCCGGCCATCGCGACGAGCGCCCCCTCGCGCCGGATCCCGAGATAGGTGCCGAGTTCGACCGTGCGCGGCAGGAACGGTCCCGGGCGGGTGCGGGCGACCAGGTCGAGCATCTCGGGCACGTCGGCGGGGCCGAGCCGGACGGCCTCCGGGTCCGGTGCCGCGGCGACGCCGCTGTCGACCAGCTGGACGCCCTCGGCGTGGAAGGTCACCTCCCAGTCGTCCGGCGGCGGCTCGCGGAAGGCGGTGAGCGTGACGGATCCTCCGGGTCCGGCGAGCGCGGCGGCAGCGGCCCAGTCCCCCGGCTCGGGCGGGTCCGGGACGGCGACCCAGGGGGTGACGTCGGCCGGGTAGCGCAGGACGCGGCCCCGGCGTTCGGCGAAGTGTGCGTGCGGGCCGGTGAGTGCGGTGCCGACCGGGTCGTCCAGCGGATGGGCGACTCCGGCAGGGGGGTGCGGCACGCTCATGCGCTCACCTCGATCACGGTCTTCCCGCGGGCGTGGCCGTTCTCCACGGCGCGCAGCGCTTCGCCCGCCCCGGTCAGCGGATAGGTCCCGGTGACATACGTCCGCAGGACTCCGGAGACGACGAGCTCCGCCACCGCATCGAGCACCGCGGCGGTCCGTGCGCGGGCGACGGCCGCCCCGCCGAGTTCCACGGCGAGGGGTTTGCCCGCGGCGCTGACCAGTGCGGAGGGGTCACCGAGCAGCCGGGCCGCCTCCCGAAGGGTGTCACCGCCGACGAGGTCGAAGATCGCGTCGATGCCGTCGGGGGCCGCCGCCCGTACCCGGCCGTCGAGTCCGGGTCCTGATTCGACGTGCACCGCGCCGAGCGATTCGACGAACTCCTTCTTGGCCGCGCTCGCGGCGCCGATGACCCGGACGCCCGCGTGGTGGGCGAGCTGGACCACCGCGTTACCGACGCCGCCTCCGGCCCCGGTGACCAGCAGCGTCGAGCCCGGAGCCGGGTTCAGCTGGCGCACGCCGTCGTAGGCGGTGGCCGCCGCGACCGGCAGCGCCGCCGCGTCGGTGAACGACAGGCCGGCCGGCTTGTGCGCGGTCACGGCCACGGGCAGCAGCGTGTATTCGGCGTAGCCGCCGGTCACCGGGTTGCCGAAGACCTCGTCGCCGACCGCGAATCCTTCGACGCCCGGGCCGATCGCCTCGACGACGCCGGCGGCCTCGCTGCCGAGCACGGTGGGAAACGGCTGCGGCTCGCTGCCGGGCCTGGTGTAACCCGTGCGCAGCTTCCAGTCGACCGGGTTGACCCCCGCCGCCCGTACGGCGACGAGCAGTTCACCGGGACCGGGTACCGGGGCGTCCTGCTCGACGAGGGCTTCCACCTCCGGTCCGCCGTTGCGGGTGAACACGTACGCCTTCGGCATGAGCTCCCTCTCTCCTGTCCCACGCACTGCCGCCCGGGGTCGGGTGGCAGTGCCTACAGCAGCAGGAAGGCCCCTCCGCGTGCGCGTATTCCCGGAACGGCACCCGATTCACGAGGCCGCAACGGGAGCCGGGCGCTTCCCGGGCGTCCTCAACCGCCGACTTCTGCACGATGGGCGCTGGGCGCCGCGGCCGGGCGGCAGCGGGGCGATCAGGCCAACGGGCCGATCCAGCCAACGGGGCGGCCGACGTGCACACGTCATTGGCCGGTAATCTCAACCGCCGGCGGCCGAACCGGGGCCGGAGCCTGCGTGAACTGTCCGCCGCGAAGGGCGTCAGCAAGGGACTCGCTGTCCCGGACAGAGCGGACCGACGCCAAATCCGACAGTCGATGTGCTGGTCCGGATCGCCGACGCGCCGGGACGAACCGTACGGATCTGCCGCGTCAGCCGCTGCTCCGGCCGGAGATCATCCGCGCCGCCCCGCTGGACGCACCCGAGGACGGAACGTCCGTCAACCTGCTGCATTCCGGCCATGAGCAGGGCCGCAAGGAGATCTGCCGGAGCCGCCCGCATCCGCACGCGCGGAGCCAAGTCAGCTCGCCGGGCGCCGACTCGGTGGAGTACGTCCCGGTGATGTCCGGCCAGGTGACGCCGGTGGTGAACGATGTCTCCCACCTCCTGACGGCAGGGGACACCGCGCGTTTCCCGGGACTCAGCAGTCACTACCGCACCACCGAGGACTCCCCCGCGCTCACCCATACGATCGTCGGCTACCCGCGCGACCGAAACCGTCCCGGGCTCGGAGCGCCGGCCGGGCCACCGTCGATTTCGACTCAACTACCGCTGGATATGCGCCGGTCGGTGCCCAATGCACCCGAGCCTGTGGCACTCTGGTGACGACCGCCCCACCGGGCTCCCCCGTACCGGTGGGGCGGTTCTGCTGCCGAGTCCGTGACCTTGCACAGAAACAACCAGGGATCACGTCGATTTTCGGCCATTGCCACCTTGTGACCTGATCAACTCTCACTTGCCTGCATGGGCGCACTCCCTGCGGGCATACGCCTACACCTCATGGCCTACGACCAGGGGAGCGTGACGAGATGACGGCGCACACTGCGCGGACCGCCGGTGCGGAACGAGCGGAGGGTGCACGGTCGACGGCGACGGCAATGCCTGTCGCAGCCGGCACAGCTGACACTGCATTCATGGTGGACACCACGGAAATGCGGGGTGTGACCGGCGGCAGGACGGCCGGGGACACCTCGGGAACCACGGACGAACTGCCGTGGATCGAGGACGCCGGAAAGATCGCGCCCAAGGACGCACGGGCCCTGTCGAAGCTGTTCTTCGACCGGCTCCAGGTGCTGGAGGAGGGCACCGCGGCCCACCAGTACGCACGCAACACGCTCATCGAGATGAACCTGTCGCTGGTCCGGTTCGCCGCGGGCCGGTTCCGCAACCGCGGCAGCGGCGACATGGAGGACATCGTCCAGGTCGGCACGATCGGGCTCATCAAGGCGATCGACCGGTTCGACCTGTCCCGCGAGGTCGAGTTCACCTCCTTCGCGGTTCCGTACATCGTCGGGGAGATCAAGCGGTTCTTCCGTGACACCACCTGGGCCGTCCATGTGCCGCGGCGGCTCCAGGAGCTGCGCGTCGACATCGCCAAGGCGAAGGAGTCGCTGGCCACCGAACTCGACCGCGACCCCACGGTCCAGGAGCTGGCGGAGCATCTCGAGATCACCGAGGAAGAGGTGGCCGAGGGGATCGTCGCGGCCAACGGATATACGGCAGGGTCCCTGGACATGCCGGCCGATGCGACGGACACCGGCCGGAACGGCACGCCGGGACGCACCTTCGCCGACGCGCTGGGTGCGGCCGATCCCGCCATGGAGACCGTGGAGAACCTGCAGACGCTGGCACCGCTGCTCGGCGATCTGGACGCACGCGAGCAGCGCATCCTCGAGATGCGTTTCGGCCAGGAGCTGACCCAGGCGCAGATCGGCGCCGAGCTCGGCATCTCGCAGATGCATGTGTCCCGTCTGATCAGCCGGATCCTCGGAAAGCTGAGGAATGGGATGCTCGTCGACGAATGAACTGACTGATGCGTCAGTCGGCACCTCAATACTTAGCTCATCACTCAGGTTATTACTTAAGTCATCGCCGTTTCACCCGTACCCATGTGTTGAGATCCTCTCAACACATGGGTACGGTGGCTGACCATGCAGCACGACGAGGTGGCGGAGCGGGTCCGGCAGGTGATCCGGGATGCCGGAGTGAGCCAGCGAGAGTTCGCGCGGCGGATGGTCATCGATCCGTCGAAGCTCTCGCGCTCGCTCGGCGGCACCCGCCGCTTCACCACGGCCGAGCTGGCCCGGGTCGCCGACATCGCGGATGTGGACGCCGGCTGGCTGCTCGGGGCAAACGCCGGGCACGGCGCCGGTCCCTCGGGCCCGGCCGAACCCTCACCCCAGGACGTCCCCCGCCCGCGCCCCCGCGGCTCCGGAGCGGGGCGGCCCGCGGGGGACAGCGGCAGACCGCTCCAGATCGTCCGGGAGACCGTCAGGCTGATCGCCGAGCACGGATTCCATTCCGTACGGGTCTCGGACATCGCCGAGGCATGCGGTACCAGCACCGCCGCCATCCACTACCACTTCCCCGGCCGGGACGAGTTGCTGGAGGCGGCGGCCCGCTGGTGCATGGACGAGGACACCGCAAGACGCGCGGCCGGAACCGCCGACACGGACCACGCCGGGGACGAACTGCGTCTGCTGATCGAGCTCCAGACCCCGTACACCGAGCAGCAGCGCCGCCAGTGGAGCGTCTGGCTCGATCTGTGGGCCGAGGCGGCGCGCTCCACCGCGGTCGGTGAACTCCATGTGGAGTACTACCGGCAGTGGCGGGCCACGGTCGCCGAGGTGATACGCCGCGGCGTCGCCCAGCAGGTGTTCCGGCCGGTCGATCCGGAGGTGGCCGCGCTGAGTCTCACCGCCCTCATCGACGGGCTGGCCTCCCAGGTGCTCGCCACGACACCGGGGGAACCGGGCACCAGCGCCGAGGACATGCACGGTGCGCTGCTGCGCTACGTGGACGCGACCCTCACCGTCGGCTGACCGCTCCTCCCCCTCTTCCTTCTCTTACTTCAGATCCATCCCGCCGAGCCATACCTCCGACCAACACCTCCGATCCCTCTCGATTCAGGAGTAGCTTCCGCATGCCCGTGAACCAGGACGTCATCATCACGTGTGCCCTCACCGGGGCCGGGGACACCGTCCGCAAGAGTCCTCATGTGCCCGTCACCCCCGAGCAGATCGCCCGCTCCGCCGTCGAGGCGGCCGGGGCCGGGGCGGCTGTGGTGCACATCCATGTCCGTGAGCCGGAGACCGGCGCCCCGTCCCGCGACCCCCGCCTGTACCGCGAGGTCGTCGAGCGGATCAAGGAGACCGGCACCGATGTCGTCATCAACCTGACCGCGGGGATGGGCGGCGATCTGGTGATCGACCCCGACGCACCCCTGCGGCAGCTGCCGGGCACCGACCTGGTCGGCGGTCTCGAACGGCTGCCGCACGTCGAGGACCTGCTGCCGGACATCTGCACCCTCGACTGCGGCTCCCTGAACTTCGGCGACGGCAGCAATCTCTACGTCTCCACCCCCGACATGCTCCGGGCCGGCGCCCGCCGCATCCAGGAGCTGGGCGTCCGGCCCGAGCTGGAGATCTTCGACACCGGGCAGCTGTGGTTCGCCAAGCAGCTCCTGGCCGAGGGGCTGCTCGACGCCCCGACCGTCTTCCAGCTCTGCATGGGGGTCCCGTGGGGTGCGCCCGCCGACCCCGGCGTCCTCCAGTCCATGGTGAACATGCTTCCCGACGGCGCCCAGTGGGCGAGCTTCGCCCTGGGCCGGATGCAGATGCCGTGGGTGGCTCAGTCGATCCTGCTCGGCGGCCACGTCCGGGTGGGACTCGAGGACAACCTGTATCTCGGCAAGGGCGTCAAGGCCACCAACGCCCAGCTGGTGGAGCGCGCCGTGCGGATCACCGAGTCGCTCGGCTCCCGGGTCGCCACCCCGGACGAGGCCCGTCAGCGGCTCGGGCTCAAGCCCCGCGGCTGACGTCCCCCCGCCCCACCCCGCTCCCCCCACTCGCTCTGGAGAACCCCACGATGAACCCCGCGCAGCCCGCCCCGCCCGTACGAGACGCCGCGCCCACGCCCGCTGTCCAGCCCGAACCCTCCGCACCGGCCCCCTGTGCCCCCGAGGACGTACGCCGTGTGGCGTGCGTGGGCGCCGGGGTGATCGGCGGCGGCTGGGTCGCGCACTTCCTCGCCCGTGGCTACGACGTCACCGCCTGGGACCCGGCCCCCGACGCCGAATCCGGACTGCGCAGGCTGGTGGCGGCCGCCTGGCCGGCGCTGGAGCAGCTGGGCCTGGCCGAAGGCGCGTCCCAGGACCGGCTCACGGTCGCCGCGACACTCGAAGAGGCGGTGTCCGACGCCCAGTTCGTCCAGGAGAGCGCTCCGGAGAAGCTGGAGCTCAAGCGGGATCTGCTGGCCCGTCTCGACGCTGCCGCGCCCGAGGGCGTGGTGATCGCGTCCTCGACGTCCGGCTATCCGATGAGCGATATGCAGACCCGGGCCGAGGGAGCCGGACGGCTGGTCGTGGGGCACCCGTTCAACCCGCCGTATCTGATCCCGCTGGTCGAGGTCGTGGGCGGCGAGCGGACGGCGCCGTCCGCGGTCGGCTGGGCCGCGCGCTTCTACGAGGTGGCCGGCAAGTCCGTCATCACCATGGAACGCGAGGTCCCCGGTTTCATCGCGAACCGCCTCCAGGAGGCGCTGTGGCGCGAGGCCCTGCACATGGTGGCCAACGGTGAGGCGACGGTGGCGGAGATCGACGCCTCCATCACCGAGGGCCCGGGGCTGCGCTGGGCGTGCATGGGCCCGATGCTCACCTTCGCGCTCGCCGGCGGCGAAGGCGGTATGGCACACATGCTGGACCACTTCGGCCCGTCCCTGAAGGCCCCCTGGACGCGGCTCGAGGCGCCCGAACTGGACCGGGAGCTGTACGACGCGGTGGTGCGCGGCTGCGACGAGGCGGCGAACGGCCGCAGCATCGCCGACCTCGTCGCCGAACGCGACCGCGGTGTCATCGACGTACTGCGCGCGACCGGCCGGCTCGACGGGCGCCGCACCGAGGGAGCCGCCAAGTGAGTGCGCTGCCGCTGCACCGGGAGACGGTGCGCCCCGAGTGGATCGACTACAACGGCCATATGAGCGAGGCGTTCTACGTGCTCGTCTTCGGTTTCGCGACGGACCGGATGATGATCGAGACCGGTCTGAACTCCGAGTACCGGGAGCGCACGGGCTGTTCGCTGTACACGGTCGAGTCGCACATCCGGTATCTGCGGGATGTCGCGGAGGGCGACCGGCTCGCCGTCCGTACCCGGGTGCTGGGCGCCGACGCGAAGAAGACCCGGTTCGCCCACGAGCTGTACGTGCTCGGCCCCGACGCGCAGGACGAGGACGAGCCGGGCCCGGACGCCGAGCCCGTCGCGACGACCGAACTGCTCGCCCTCCACGTGGACCAGCAGGCCGGCCGTACCGCTCCCTTCCCCGACCGGGTACGCGAACACCTCGTCGCGCTCACCGAGGCGGCACCGTCCTGGGCGGGCCGCTCGATCGCCGAGGTCCCCTCCGCACGCTGAACGAACGGCGCCGGCAGCCGTTGTTGCGGCCGGATGAAATCGCGCCCCGCGCCCTGCCCGGACCACCGGTTCCCCCGGCGGTCCGGGCAGTGTGCTGTCCCCAGGGTGCCCGCTCACATCCGCGCAGGTCCGGGCCGTACGGGGGCGGCACGATGCGACCCGGGCCCCTGTGCCGGTACCTCTCGAAGGAGCTCCGCGGACGGCTCGCCCGCGGTCCGGGGCGGTTGACGCGTGCCGGGCCCCGCTGCCACGCTCGCCGCATGCCCGCGACCGTGACACTCGTCTCGCGGCGCCACGTCGATCTGGGTCGCCTCGCATCCTCGGCGTGTAGCCGCCGCTTCCGCTGCGCCCGGCTCCGCTGAGCCGCTGAGCCGCACGGACAACACCCGCAGCGTCGACTCCCACCTCAGGCACCGCCGTGCCTTCGGCGTGCCCGCGCGGCCTGCCTCGCCGCAGCCAGGCCCGACCGGGCCCGGCGAGGTCGCGGCACCGGTGCCTGACCACCGCCCGCACCGAGAACCACAGAGGAACACCATGAGCCAGCCCCTCGACTCCGTCACCGCCGGGCACACCCCCGAGGACCAGGACCACCAGGAACCCGGTGCCGCCTGGTCGTTCGAGACCAAGCAGATCCACTCCGGGGCCGTCCCGGACCCGACGACCGGCGCCCGGGCGGTGCCGATCTACCAGACGACGTCGTTCGTCTTCCGGGACACCCAGCACGCCGCGGACCTGTTCTCGCTCGCCGAGCCAGGCAACATCTACACCCGCATCCACAACCCCACCCAGGACGTCCTGGAGCAGCGGATCGCCGCGCTGGAGGGCGGCGTCGCCGCGGTGGCCCTCGCGTCCGGACAGGCGGCCGAGACCCTCGCGCTGCTGACGGTGGCCGGTGCCGGGGACCACATCGTGTCGTCCACCTCGCTGTACGGCGGCACGTACAACCTGCTGCGGCACACACTCCCCCGGTTCGGCATCGAGGTGTCGTTCGTCGACGATCCGGACGACATCGAGGCGTGGTCGGCGGCGATCCGGCCGAACACCAAGGCCCTGTTCGCGGAGACACTGGGCAATCCGCGCGGTGACGTCCTCGACGTCCGGGCGGTCGCCGACGCCGCGCACGCGGCCGGGGTACCGCTGATCGTCGACAACACGGTGCCCACGCCGTTCCTGCTGCGTCCGATCGAGCACGGCGCGGACGTCGTCGTCCACTCGGCGACGAAGTTCCTCGGCGGGCACGGCACCACCATCGGCGGGGTGGTGGTGGACGGCGGTACGTTCGACTTCGGGGCGCACGCCGAACGCTTCCCCGACTTCAACTCGCCCGACCCGAGCTACCACGGCCTGCGCTACTGGCCGGACCTCGGCCCGAGCGCCTTCGCCGTCAAGCTGCGGGTGCAGTTGCTGCGCGACCTCGGCCCCGCGCTCTCCCCGCACTCCGCCTTCCTGCTGCTGCAGGGCGTGGAGACGCTGAGCCTGCGGCTCGAGCGGCACACGGCCAACGCCCTGGCCCTGGCCGAATGGCTGGAGCGCCGCGACGAGGTGTCGGCCGTTCACTACGCCGGTCTGGAGTCGAGCAAGTGGTACGAGGCGGGGCGCCGTTACCTGCCCCGGGGCGCGGGTGCGGTGCTGGCCTTCGAGCTGCGGGACGGGGTGGAGGCGGGCAAGCGGTTCGTGGACGCGGTCGAACTCTTCAGCCACCTCGCCAACATCGGTGACGTGCGGAGCCTGATCATCCACCCGGCTTCGACCACGCACAGCCAGCTGACCGAGGAGCAGCTGGCCTCCACCGGAGCGACCGCCGGACTGGTCCGCCTCTCCGTCGGGCTGGAGAACGTGGACGACCTCAAGGCGGACCTGGAGTCCGGATTCCGGGCCGCGAAGGCGGCGTCCTGAACCGGACGGCTCCCTCACCCGCACTCCCCCTTCCGCCGGCCGCCGGAGGCCGGCGGGAGGGGGATCCGCCGGGCCACCGCTCCTGGCTGCGTCTGGACCGGCCGCTGCCGCTGGAGTCGGGCGGCACGCTGCCCGGTGTCCGGCTGGCGTACGAGACCTGGGGGCGGCCGGCGGCCGACGGCTCCAACGCGGTACTGGTGCTGCACGCACTGACCGGGGACAGCCATGTGGCGGGGCCCGCGGGGCCCGGACATCCCACGGACGGCTGGTGGGACGCGCTGGTCGGCCCCGGCCGGGCGCTGGACACCGACCGCTGGTTCGTCGTCGCACCCAATGTGCTCGGCGGCTGCCAGGGCAGCACCGGTCCCTCCTCCCCACGCCCGGACGGGGTGCGCTGGGGCGGCGGCTTTCCCTACCTGACCATCCGTGACCAGGTGGCGGCCGAAGCCGCCCTGGCCGATGCGCTGGGCATCGGCCGGTGGGCCGCGGTGATCGGCGGGTCGATGGGGGGTATGCGGGCGCTCGAGTGGGCCGTCGGTCTGCCGGAGCGCACCGGATCGCTGCTGGTCCTGGCGGCGCCCGCGGCGGCCTCGGCGGAGCAGATCGCCTGGGGCTCCGTACAGATCTCCGCGATCCGCTCCGACCCGGGCTGGCAGGGCGGCGACTACCACGACGCGGCCGCCGGCGAGGGCCCGCACCGGGGGCTCGGCCTGGCCCGCAGGATCGCCCACGTCACCTACCGCAGCGAGCCGGAGCTCTCCGCCCGGTTCGGCGGGGAGGCACAGCCGGGCGAACACCCCCGGCAGGGGGGCCGGTACCGGGTGGAGTCGTACCTCGACCATCACGCGGCCAAGCTGGTGCACCGCTTCGACGCGGGCAGTTACGTCACGCTGACCGAGGCGATGAACGGGCACGACGTCGGGCGCGGGCGGGGCGGCACCGCGCAGGCCCTGCGCCGTGCGCGGATGCCCGCGCTGATCGCGGGCATCGACTCCGACCGGCTGTATCCGCCGTCCCAGCAGGCGCAGTTGGCCACGCTGCTGCCCGGCGCCGACCGGGCCCGAATACTCGGCTCTCCGCACGGTCACGACGGATTCCTGATCGAGACGGGCCAGGTGGGCGCTCTGGTGAGGGAGTTGCTGCCGGGCAGACCAGGTCCGGGCCCCTGACCCGGAGCGCGGGCCGCTCCGCCCCCGCGGCCGCTGCCGGGGCTCAGCCGCCGTCCTGCTGCTCCGTGGCCCGGCCCGCGTAGTAGGTGGCGATCATGTCCTCGTCGCCGTGCCCGGCCGCTTCGGCGCGCTGGAAGCGGGTGGCCGAGGCGGCGGTGAGGTCCAGTCGTACGCCGGACCGCTCGGCGGCGTCCAGGATGAGGCGGGTGTCCTTGAGCGCCGTGGTCAGGGCGAAGCTGGGGGTGAGGTCGCCCGACAGCACCGCGGCGGACTTGGCGTGCAGATAGCCGGAGTCGAGCGGTCCGCCCTGCACCGCGTCGAGGAAGGCCTGCGGGTTCACACCCAGCCCTTCGGCGAGGTTCAGGCACTCCGCGACGCCGCCCACCATGTTGATCACCCAGGTGTTGACCACGAGCTTCAGCCCGGAGGCCGCGCCCGGCTCCTCCCCGACCCAGACCGTGCGCTGCCCGATCGCGTCGAGGACGGGCCCGACCGCCCCGCGGGCGGCGGACGGTCCGGCGACGAAGACGGTCAGCGCGCCCTGCTCGGCGGGCTGCTTCGTGCCGGACACGGGGGCGTCGAGGTAGACGAGGCCCAGGTCGGCGGCGCGCTGCGCCAGCTCGACGGTGGCGTCCGGTCCGACGGTGGAGCTCTGCAGCAGGACCTGGCCGCGGCGCACCCCGTCCGAAGCGGCGGTGAGCGCGGCGGCGACGGAGGTCCGGTCGTTGAGCATGGTGAGGATGACGTCGGCGCCGCGTACGGCCTCGGCCGCGGTGTCCGTGACGGTGGCCCCGGCCGCGGCGAGCGGCACCGCCTTCTCGTGCGTCCGGTTCCAGGCGCGTACCTCCAGCCCGGCCCGCAACAGGCTCCTGGCCATTCCCGAACCCATGATTCCGGTGCCGAGGACGGCTACGACGGGCGGGCCGGGGTTGATGTGGACTGTCGCTGGGGTCATGAGGGCGATTCCCTTCGTCGGCCGCGCGCGGATCGGCTCGCGGCGCTTCGGATGGTCAGGATTGCCGCAGCGCGCCTTCGAGTACCGCAGCGTGCACGGCCCTGGCGAGTCGCGCGCCCCAGCGCGAGCGCGGCCCGGCGAACGGTTCGCCGGGACCGGCGCCGGGTTCGGGCGCGGCGATGCAGACGCAGTCGGTGGGGGTGCCGGAGCAGTCGAGTCCGGCGTCCAGGAGCGCCTGGACCTTGGCCTCGGTGGCGGTGGCGACGGCGTTGACGAGTGCGGCGTCGGAGAGCGGGACGGGGAGGGTGACGACGATGTTGACCGTGCCGGGACGGGGCGGTGCGCTGTCCTCGGCCGGGGCTGCCGCGGCCCAGCCGCGCACTCCGAGGCCGCAGGTGACCGTCGCGGTCACACCCTCCTGCGCCGCGACGGTGTGGGCGGTGACATCGGCGGCCGTCATCAGACCGGCGCCCGGCCCGGTGAGGTGTTCGGCAGCGGCGATCTCGGCGAGGTGCCGGTCGGGGTCCGTACGCGGATAGCCGCCGGGCACCTGAGCGTTGAGGATCCAGTCGCGCGGGCCGATGCCGCCGCCGAGCACGGCGCTGCTGCACACCCGCCACCCCGGCCCGAGCCGCCACACCAGGTGGTGCAGGTCCGCGCCGTCCTCCTGCCGCGCCAGCAGTTCGCCGCGCTGCGGGGGGAGCCGGATGCGTACGGAACGGATGGGGCACCCCCGGTGAAGCGGCGGGACGACGGTCGGTCCCCTGGCCACTTGATCATATGCGCCGGGGCGGGGCGCCCTAGCGGTGCCCCGTCCCGCGCGCCGGGAGCTCATCGGGAGCGGACCACGAGCACTCGGCCGGGGCCCGCCCAGCGGGGGCGTTCACTCGATTGGCCTAATTCGGATAGCGGGCCCACAACGGGATCGCACGGGGCCTGGGCCCACGCGTCGGGGGTCCGGCACCCCGCCTCCACCGGCCGGGAAGTTGCAGCGTCCATCTGGGTGAGGCGCGATGGAATCCGGACGCGCCACCCCTGGTGGAACCACCCACAGGACGCGCCCGGGCTAGGAGGAATCGGTCATGGGAGCCGCTGACGGTTTCACGGATTCCGGAGAGCTCGACGGCCTGACGGTGTACGACACCGCGGGCGAGAAGATCGGCAACGTGGGGCGGGTGTATGTCGACGACAACACCGGCCGACCGGACTGGATCACGGTGAAGACCGGCCTGTTCGGTATGAAGGAGAGTTTCGTGCCTCTCGCCGGAGCCCGTCGCGTGGGCTCCGACCTGCACATCTCTCATCCGAAGGACCGCGTCAAGGAAGCCCCCCGGGTGGACGCGGACGCTCATCTCTCCGTCTCCGAGGAGGAGGAGCTCTACCGCCACTACGGGCTGACCCGGAACACGGGCGGCAATCTCGGCGAACGTTCCGGGGCCGCGGGCAACACGGGCACCGGTACACCGACCACATCCGGGACCGGCACCATGGGCGCGGCCGGAGCCGGCGCGGCCGCAGGAGCCGGGGCCGCGGGTGCGGCGGGCGCAGCACGCAACACCTCCGCCGACCGCAGGGCGACGACCGGCGCCGCAGGCACGGGCAAGCACCGGGACGCCGACGTCTCGGGTACGGCCCGTCCGATGGCCGGAGCCGGAGCGGAGCGGTCCGCCGACCTGGGCGGCAAGGAAGGACTCGTCCGCTCCGAGGAACAGCTGCGCATAGGCACCGAGGAGTACGAGAGCGGCAAGGCCCGCCTGCACAAGTACGTCGTCACCGAGAACGTCACCAGGACGGTTCCCGTGTCGCACGAAGAGGTGCGTGTGGTCCGCGAACCGCTCCAGCCCGGCGACAAGACGGCCCGCGCGGACATCACCGAGCAGGACGTGGAGGTGACCCTGCACGCCGAACGCGCCACGATGCGGAAGGAGACGGTGCCGGTCGAGCGGGTCCGGATGGAAACGGAGAAGGTGACCGAGCAGAAGGAAGTCTCCGCGGAACTGCGCAAGGAGCAGATCGACTACGCGGACGGCATGACCAAGGACGGCAAGGACATGGGCGGCAAGGACACCGGCGGCGAGTTCGGTCGGGGACGGCGCCGCTGACCCCCGCCCACCGCGACGTCGGACCGGCCTTACCGGACAAGAGCGAGGGGCGGACCCGCACCACTGGGTCCGCCCTCTCGTTTGTCCGTGTGTCCGGGCCGGTGCCGCCCCGGCCCGGACGCGGGGTGCCCGGGGGCGGGCTCGTCCCTACGGACGCCGGAGTGCGACCACGGCGTTGTGCCCGCCGAATCCGAAGGAGTGGCTGATGGCACTCCGGACGGGCAGCACGAGCGGCTGCTTGGTGACGCAGTCGATGTCGAACCCGGGCGCGGGCGCGTCCAGGTTGGCGACCGGCGGAATGACTCCGCGCTGGAGTGTCAGGATCGTCAGCCCCGCCTCGATCGCCCCTGCCGCGCCCATGCAGTGCCCCAGTACGCCTTTGGGCGCGGTGACGGGCGGCCGGTGCGGGAAGACCCGTCCGATGAGGGCGGCCTCGGCCGCGTCGTTCTGCGGTGTGGCCGTGCCGTGCGCGTTGATGTGTTCGACGTCCGCGGCCTGCCAGCCCGCGTCGCGCAGCGCGGCCTCGACGGCGGCCTGGGCGACCCGGCCGTCCGGATGCGGGCTGGTGGGGTGGTGGGCGTCGGTGGTGGCGCCGGTCCCCGCGAGCAGGGCGCGCGGTTCCGCGCCCCGGGCCTCGGCGTCGGCCGCGCGTTCCAGCACCATGACGGCGGCTCCCTCACCCATGACGAGTCCGGCCCGGTCGGCCGCGAAGGGCCGACTGAGCCGGGACAGGTCCCCGTCCGCCCGGGCGGCCGCGCCGGATCTGGCGAATCCGGTCATGGCCACCGGGAAGAGCGTCGATTCGGTGGCACCCGCGATCGCCAGGTCGCACTGGCCGGTGGCCAGGAGGTCCCGGGCTACGGACAGTGCGGTGACCCCGGACGAACAGGCGGTACAGGGCGCCAGGCTGGGGCCCGTGGCCCCCATCTCGATCGCGATCTCGGCGGCGGGCATGTTGGGGATGGTGAGCAGGATCCCGGACGGCGAGGTCGCCTCCGGTCCGCGCCGTTCCAGGACCAGCGCCTGATCGGTGAGACCCGCGGACCCGCCGCTGCTGGTGCCGACGACGACCGCGACCCTGCTGCCGTCCCAGCCGCCCGGGTCGAGTCCCGCGTCGGCGACCGCCTCCCGCGCGGCGAGTACGGCGAACTTGACGTACCTGCCCATGCGGAAGGCCGTACGGCGGCCGATCTCGGCGTCCAGGTCGATGCCGTCGACCACGCAGGCGAAGTCGATCGCGCACCCCGCGAGCGCGGGGACGGTACGGGCCGGGCTGACCCCGGCGCAGACACCGTCCCAGGTGGACTCGGTGTCGTTGCCGACCGGGGTGATCATTCCCAGGCCGGTGACGGCGATGGCCGGCGTGTTCATCGGGCGGTGCTCACCGGCGATCCGCTGCCGGCCGGGGCGGCGTTCCCCGCGGCGCCCCGGAGGAACTCGGTGAGTTCGGCGAGGCTGGTGTGCCGGTGCAGGGTGCCCGGGTCCAGCTCGACGCCGACCCGCTCCCTGATGACGACGGCGAACTCGGCGACCGCCAGTGAGTCCATCTCCAGGCCGTCCATCGTGGATTCCGGGAGAATCTCGGCCACGGGCACCCTGAAGGTACGGCTGAGTACCTCGGTGATCGTGGGGTGAATCGCGCTCATGGGCTTCCTCTCCATCATGCCCGTCCAACGGGGTCCGGGACGGTGTCCCTCACCGTCCCGACGCCGGAGTAACTGGGCAGCGACCGCCCGGTTACGCCTTGCGGCGAACCGATTCGCCTCCTTCGCTCCGCGGACCCGTGCGGCAACGCGACAACACGGCCGCGGTGCCCCAGAAAGCCAGCAGTACGACACCGACGCCGAGCCCCTGCGCCGCCTCCGCCGCACCGCGCAGCCGCATGGCCGCTCCCTTACCCGGACCGCCCCTCATCGCGGGCCCCCGGCCGGTGCCCGGTCCCCGTCCGCGTGCCAGGGCGCGCCCGGGTCGTCGTAAGCGTCGGCGTAACCGGCCCCCGCGATCGGCCAGTCGGCGAGCAGCTCGTCCGGCAGCGCGAAGGAGTCGGCGAGTTCGGGCAGATGTACCGCGACGGCGGTGACGAGCTGTTCGGTGGTCTCCGCAAGCTCGTCGACCTGGCCGGCGGTCAGGTGGCCGGCGGCGAGCAGGTCTCCGCTGTTGCGTTCGAGCCAGCGCAGCGCGAACAGCCGGGCCAGTTCGGTCAGTCGCTCGCGGGCCGGCCCCTCGGGCAGGCCTTCGACGGCGTCGGCGTACGCCTCGGCCGCCCGCCGGTACGCATGCGCCTCGATTCCCCGCAGCGCGGGCCCCGACGCGGCGTTCCACCGCTCCAGCGGTCCGTCGAACGGGGCCCGTGCCATGCGTGCGGCGGCCCGTGCGAACTGGATCCGCTCCACCTGGTCCAGCAGCCGGCCGAGGAAGCCCAGATCGTCCAGGGAGCCGGCCAACGGGCCCCGCACTTCCGGTGTTTCCGGCCCGTCCAACAGCTCTCGCGGCGCGTCCGCCGCCTCCGCTCCCTCCGGCTTCGCGGAGAGAAGCATCTCGGCCGCCGCCTTGACGTGGATGGCCAGGTTGTCCCCCTCGGCTGTGATGGCTCCCTCCACCCCGGTGACGAGTTCGGTCATCCCGTTGTTCTCCAGCAGGCCCTGGGCGCCGCAGCGTTCCCGGCACTCGACGATCACGGACCGGGCCTGCCAGGTGATCCACCCCTTGGCGATGTCGACCAGCCGGCCGGCCGCCTCGCGCGCCGCGGCCGGGCCCTGCGCCGCCGCCTCCCAGCGGTCGAGGACGCTGCGGTGCAGCAGGCTCATCGCGAAGACGGTGGCCATGGCACCGGCGAGCGGGCCGTGATGGCTGCGGTGGGCGATCACCGCCACCGGGGGCATGGAGCGGCCTCCCGAGACGTAGCGGTGGCCGCCGTAGCGGACCGCGATCGCGAGGGTCGCGCGGGCGGAGCCGACCGCGCTCGCGCTCATGCAGATGCGGCCCGCGGTGACCCGGCCGATCGAGGCGAGGAAGCGGCGCCTGCGGCCGACCGTACCGCTGCGGAACACCCCGTCGTCGCCGACCCTTCCCTGTTCGCCGCCGAGCAGCGCCTCCCGCCCGACGAAGACCTGGTCGAACGAGGTCAGACAGTGGTCCACCGGGCTGCCCATCCTTGCCGGAAGCCTGCGGACCCGTACCCCGGGCAGGGCCCGGAAGGCGTCGGTGAGCGGAACCAGCAGCAGGAAGACCCCGTGGTCTGCTCCCCCGACGATCAGCCGGGCGGCGACGAGCCCCGTCTTCGGACCGCCGGCCGGGCTGGTGTTGGGCATGAATTTCTGTGCTCCCGCATGCGGGGTGTGCAGGACGAACCCGTCCCGGTCGTGGTCGTAGGTGGCCGTCGTCTCGACCGCCGCCGCGTCGTTGCCGTGCGCCACCTCCGTACAGAGGAAGGTCCCGATCCGCCGCAGCGCGAGGAAGTCCGACAGATCTCGGGGCCGGTCGGCGTCGTGGTCCAGCAGGCTGCCGAGGAAGAGGTTGTAGTGGATTCCCGCGACGGTGGCGAGCGCCGGGTCCACCGGCGCGAGCCACTCGTGCAGTGCGGCGAGGGCGCGTGGGTCGGCGGCCGGCCTGGCGCCGCTGTCCAGAGCGTCGTTGAGCACGCGCAGCCGCCTGTGGGCGAGCGCGAGCCGCTCGTCGGGGGTCGGGCCGGGCGGCGGTCCGGCCGGCCGGCGGAACGGTTCGGTCGCGATGAGCCGTCGCCAGAATCCGTGCTCCCTGCGGGCGTCCGCGCCGAGGAGCACCTCGGTGAGCCGGTCCGCCACCCGCGCCGGGCCGGCTCCGCCGACGGCACTGTCGTCAATCGTTGTGGTCATACGACAGGAACGAGCAAGAATCAGCCAGGACACCCGAAATCAGGCATTCGCGGCCATTGCCTTCCTGTTCAGCCGAGTGTCCGGTTCAGCCGAGTGTCCGGTTCAGTTGGGTGTCCGGTTCAGCCGGGTGTCCGGGCCCGCTCGAAGGCGAGGGCGACATTGTGTCCGCCGAATCCGAACGAGTGGCTGAGGGCCCGCTCGACGCGCTGTCTGCGGGGCGCCTTTGTCACGCAGTCGAGCCCGTACTCCGCCGGTGGCGCGTCGAGGTTGGCGATCGGCGGCACGAGGCCGTGCTCCAGGGTCAGCACGGTGGCCGCGGCCTCGATCGCGCCACCCGCCGCGAGGGTGTGGCCGATGACGCCCTTCGGAGCGGTCACCGAGGGCCGGTGCGGGAAGAGCCGCGCGATCAGCTCGCCCTCCATCGCGTCGTTCAGCCGGGTGGAGGTGCCGTGCGCGTTGACGTGGTCCACATCGCGTGGGGCCCAGCCCGCCCCGTCCAGGGCCTCCTCCACCGCCATCCGGGCGCCTCGGCCGGCGGGGTCGGGCGCGGTGGGGTGGTGGGCGTCCGTGGCGGCGCCCGCACCGGCCAGTACCGCGCGGGCCCGCCCGCCACGGGCCCGGACGTCACCGGCCCGCTCCAGCACGAGCACGGCGGCGCCCTCCCCCAGGACGAATCCGTCGCGGTCGGCGGCGAACGGCCGTGAAGCCGCCGCCGGTTCACCGGTACGCGCCGACAGCGCCCCCATCCCCGCGAACGCGCTCACCACAAGCGGTGTGAGCACGGACTCCGCACCGCCCGCCACCACCACGTCGCACCGCCCGCTCGCCAGCAGGTCGTGGGCGAGCGCGATCGCGGTGGCACCCGAGGCGCAGGCGGTGGCCGGCGCCAGACTCGGCCCGTGGGCACGCAGGTCGATGGCGACCTCCCCGGCGGCCGCGTTCGGCATCATCATCGGCACGAGGAGCGGGGAGACCGCGGAGGGACCGGCCGCGTCCAGGCTGCGGACGTTGTCGACGAGCACGGACACACCGCCCACTCCGACGCCGAGCACGACGCCGACCCGCCCGCCGTCCCAGCGGTCCGGACGGAGCCCGGCGTCCGCGACGGCCCGGCGCGCGGCGACGAGGGCCATCTTCACGAACCGCGCCATCCGCCACACGGCGCGCCCGCCCACCACCTCGTCCAGGTCGATGGCGTCGGCACGGCAGGCGAAGTCGACCGGGAGACCCGCCAGTTCACCGCAGCGCCGGGCAACGCCCGCACCGGCGCAGAGACCTGCCCAGAAGGTGTGCTCGTCAGCGCCCACCGGTGTCACAAGCCCCAGGCCCGTCACCACAGTTGCCGCCCCGTCCCCCACCATGCCGCAGTCCTCCCGCTCTCGTTCACGCCCGCCGCCCCGAAGGGGGTGTCAGGGGTGAGGATGCGCCCACTGGGCCGAACGGGTCGCCCACCCGGCGGCGCGCCCCACCTCCCGTCACCCGTATGCAGTAACCGGGCGGGGTGTTCACACCCGGGCGAGTGCCGCGTCCAGCTCCGCACCGTCCGGCGGGCGGGCCCCGGCGCGGGCCACGGTCACGGCCGCCGATGCCGCCGCGTGGCGCAGGACGTCGGTGACGGTGGCCCGGTCCAGTGAGCGCAGCCGTTCCCGGCCGTCCACGCCGAGCAGTCCGTGTGCGGCGAGCGCGTGCAGGGTGCCGGACATGAAGGCGTCCCCCGCTCCCACCGTGTCGACGACCTCCGTGGGAGGCGCGTCGACCGTGACCTGTCCGCCGGGCAGGGCGGCGAACGCCCCGTCGCCACCACGGGTGACCAGGACGACGGCCGGGCCGGTGGTGAGCCAGCGCTCGGCGACCCGCTCCGGTTCCTGCCCCGGGTAGAGCCACTCCAGGTCCTCGTCGCTGGCCTTGACCACATCGCTGAGCGCCACACAGTGCTCGGCCTTGCGGACGGCCGCCCCATGGTCGCCCATCAGCTCCGGCCGCACGTTGGGGTCGTAGCTGACGGTCGCCGCTTCCCGCAGCGATTCGACGGCGGCGAGAACGGCCGGCGCCCCGGGTTCCATCACGGCCGCGACCGACCCGGTGTGGACGTGCAGGGGCTGCCGCTCCGGGGAGACCGGGCCGAGCGTCCAGGTGATGTCGAAGGTGTACGTGGCCCTGCCGCTGCCGTCCAGCGTCACGGCGGCGGACGGCGTGGGCTCCGTCGCCCCGTCCGTGCGGACCTCGACCCCGGCGCCGGCCAGATGGTCCCGGATCAGCCGCCCGTTGCCGTCCGGACCGAGCTGGGTGAGCAGCGTCGTGCCGTGCCCGAGTCTGGCCAGGCCGTACGCCACATTGGCCGGGCTGCCTCCCGGGTGCACCCGGTCGACCGCGCCCGGCAGCCGGACGATGTCCGCGACGCATTCACCGATGACCAGCAGGCCGAGTCCTTCGCGCATGTGCGTCTCCTGGAGTGCCGTGACCGCGTGCCCCGGCGGGCGCGGCGGCTCGCGGGCACAATCGGGCCCGATCCTGCCGCACCGGCGCCTGCTGTGTCGCCGCGCACGACGGACGGAGCCCCCGGGCCCGTGGGAGGGCCGGGGGCTCCGGTTCCCGTACGGGTCAGGAGGCGTCCGTGTCCCCGCCCTCGCCGTACCTGCGCTCGAATTTGGCGACCTGCCCCTCGGAGTCGACCACCCGGGCCTTCCCGGTGAAGAAGGGGTGGCTCTCGGCCGAGATCTCGACGTCGATGACGGGGTAGTTGTTGCCGTCGTCCCAGTCGATGGTCTGGTCGCTCGAAGCGGTGGACCTGGTCAGAAAGGCGTAGCCCGCCGACCGGTCGCGGAAGACGACGGGACGGTAGGACGGGTGCTTGTCCTGCTGCATTGCCTGCTCCTGGGGACGTACGGGTACCGGCACGGGACACTCCCGGCCAGCCTGGCGAACCGGAGCGGGCCGCGCGATCGCACACGTCCGTACGGGGCATCGGCAACCGGGGCGGCGCCGGGGTCCCTACCCCTCCAGCGCGTCGGCCACCGATTCCAGGAACCGCGCGTGGGCCCGCGCGCTGCACACCGGCTCGGGGTTCCAGGCGACCACCCGGGCGGTGCGCTCGATCGCCGCCCACGCCTCGTTCGTCCGGAGCTCCGCCAGCGGGGTGGCGTTGACGCGGATGTCGGCGAGCACGACGGCGGGGTTCAGCGCCCCGGCCTCGGACCAGCCGACCGTGGACCAGTTGGCGCCCGGCCCCTCGGCCGGTTCCACGAGGTCGACGCCCAGTTCGGCCAGCACCCGCAGTTCGGGCCACATGCGGGGGCGGGCCAGATGGGCCTGTTCCTGGCCGGCCGGGGAGAGAGCCAGGACCCTGGGCCGGTCCGGTCCGGCGGAAAGGGCGCTCAGCCGGCCCCGGGCGGCCGCCAGCTCCCCGGCGGCCGTCGAGGGCTCCTCGGCACCCAGCGAACGGGCGAGCAGCGCGAACCGGTCGCCGATCTCCGCCAGGGTGCGGGCCTGGCCCACGTCGATGACGACGACCGGGACGTGCTCCTCAAGGTGCTTGGCCGTCTCCGGGGCGATGCCGTAGACCTGGCCGCCGCCGTAACTGACGGCCACGACGAGGTCCGGCTCGCCGCGCAGCAGCGTCTGGACGTCCAGCGTCGTGCCCGCGCCTATGTAGGCGACGTCGGCCAGGGGGAGCGACCCCGTCTTCGCGGTGTCGGGGACGGCGGGGTCGTCATGGCCGGAGCCGAATACGGCGCTCGGCCGTATCCCCTGGTCCCATAAGGTCGCTCCGGCCTGGACATAGGCGAGCACCCTCGTCGGGCGTCGCTCCGCGGACGACAACTGCCCGCGGTCGTCGGAGAATTGCCACACGGTCTGCTCCCTCACGTCATACGCCTCTCGCCACCGGCCGCTTCGTCCCGTTCCGGTCTCGTACACCAGTACTACCCAGGGATCCGGCGCGGCACCCCCGGCACGGCGTCGTTCTACAGGTCCCCCTCGGTGGAGCACACCAGATAGGTGACGGGCCCGGGGTCCGGCACCGGGATCTCGGTGAAGCCGAGCCGGTCGTAGAAGGCTCTCGCCGGGGTGTTGGCGGTGAGCATGGACAGGTGCACCCCCTCGACCCCCTTGGTGCGCAGGGCGGCCAGGAACGTGCGCATCAGCTCTCTCCCGTACCCCCTGCGCTGCTGGTCGGGAAGGAGGTCGATGTGCAAGTGGGCCGGGTGGCGGGCCAGTTCGGGCCGGACCATCCGTTCCGGGTTGTGCAGGAGCGCGATCATCTCGTCGACGGGCCCGCGCGGCGCGCCGTCCGGTCGCGGGTAGCGGTCCTCGACGAGGGGCAGCCAGCGCTTGCGGAACTCCGTCACGAACCGCGGGGTGTCCGCCGTCCCGAGGATGTATCCGACCGCCCGGCCCGTTCCGTCGTCGACCACGAAGGCCAGATCGGGTTCGAGGTACGCGTACGGTGCGGCGAAGATGGACGGCATCAGCTCCGGGTCCGGGTACAGATGCCGGGAGTCGCCGCCGTTGTCGGCCGTCCTGACGCAGATGTCCGCAAGGGCGTCACGGTCGTCCGGGTGGTAGGCACGGAGGCCGGCGAGGGAGGTCATCCCCTCATCCTGCCGCGATGGGAGCGCTCCCAAAAGGGTTGCGCGGAAATACCTTCCGAACCGGGGTGCGTTCCGTGTCGGGCCGCCTCAGGCCGCGTTGCCGCTCCGGCGGCGTGCGGCACCGGCCGACGTCCGGCCGGGTCCGTCAGTCGTTGACGGCCGTCAGCAGCACCACCGCGTCCTCCAGCGCCGCCAGCCCGTGCCGCTCCTGCGGGATCGGGTGCAGCCGTCCGGGTACCAGCTCCACATCGCCCGATGCGGCCGTGAGCCGGACCCGGCCGCGCAGCACCTGGAGGGAGGCGGCGGGCGGGGCGTTGTGCTCGTCGAGCGCGGAACCCGAGGCCAGGGCGATGACGGTCTGCCGCAGCGGGCCCTCGTGCAGCAGGAGGTGGGCGCTACGGCCGTGCGGGGAGGTGCGGGCCGCGGCCAGGTGCTCGGCGGCGAGGGCATTCAGATCGTTCTGGGCGTCCATACGCCCTACTGTGCCGCAGCCCCCGTCCCCCCGCGATCCTGCCCATGGACCCGGCCGGATCCATGGGCAGGCACGTCGGCCACCCGGAGGTCAGGCCCGCAGCCAGACCGCGGTGTCCTGCGGAAGTCGCCCTGCCGCGTCGAGCGGGCCGCTGGCCAGCAGCACCTCGGTGTGGTGGGGCAGCCCGGCCGCGTCGGCGGCCAGATTGACCACACAGACGAGCCCGTCGGCCCGGGTGAAGGAAAGCACTCCGGGCGCCGCGTCCAGCCAGGTCAGGCGGTGTATCCCGGGCTCCCCCGCCGTTCCGAAGCCCGGCTCCGCGCGGCGCAGCCGCAGGGCCTCGCGGTACAGGGTGAGCATCGAGTCCGGATCCTCGCCCTGCAGGTCGGCGGCGTACGAGGACCAGTCGTCCGGCTGCGGGAGCCAGGGTTCGGCGGTCGAGCCGAATCCGGCGTACGGTGCCTGCGCCGACCAGGGCAACGGCACCCGGCAGCCGTCGCGGCCGGGGTCGGTGCCGTTCTTGCGGAAGTGCATGGGGTCCTGGATCCGGTCCAGCGGGATGTCCGCCTCCGGCAGGCCCAGTTCCTCGCCCTGGTAGAGGTAGGCCGCTCCGGGCAGCGCCAGCGAGAGCAGGGCGGCGGCGCGGGCGCGGCGGGTACCCAGGGCCAGGTCGGTCGGTGTGCCGAAGGTCTTCGCGGCGAAGTCGAAGCCGGTCTCGGCGCGGCCGTAGCGGGTGACGGTGCGGGTGACGTCGTGGTTGCACAGGACCCAGGTGGCGGGGGCGCCGACGGAGGCGTGCTCGGCGAGTGTGTCGTCGATCGCGGTCCTGAGCAGTCCGGCGTCCCAGGGGCAGGCCAGGAAGTTGAAGTTGAAGGCGGTGTGCAGCTCGTCGGGGCGCAGGTAGCGGGCGAACCGTTCGGTGTCGGGGAGCCAGACCTCGCCGACGAAGACGCCGCCGTACTCGTCGGCTATGGCGCGCCAGGAACGGTAGATGTCGTGCAGTTCGTCGCGGTCGACGAAGGGGTGCGGGTCGCTGCCCACGACGAAGTCGGGCAGCGCGGGGTCCTTGGCGAGCAGGGCGGCGGAGTCGATCCGTACGCCGGAGACGCCGCGTTCGAACCAGAAGCGCAGCACCTCCTCGTGCTCCTGACGGACCGCCGGGTGCGCCCAGTTGAGGTCGGGCTGCTGGGTGGCGAAGAGGTGGAGGTACCACTCCCCGTCCTCCAGCCTGGTCCAGGGTGTGCCGCCGAATTCGGAGACCCAGTCGTTGGGCGGGATCTCACCGTCGGCGCCTCGTCCCTTGCGGAAGTGGAAGAGGTCGCGCTCGGGGCTGCCGGAGCCGGCTTCGAGCGCGGCACGGAACCAGGCGTGCTGGTCGGAGACGTGGTTGGGCACGATGTCGATGATGGTGCGGATGCCGAGTTCGCGGGCCTCGGCGATCAGCTTCTCCGCCTCGGCCAGGGTCCCGAACGCGGGGTCGATGGTGCGGTAGTCGGCCACGTCGTAGCCGCCGTCGGCGAGCGGCGAGAGGTACCAGGGGGTGAACCAGAGTGCGTCCACGCCGAGTTCGACGAGGTAGGGCAGCCTGGCCCGTACCCCCGCGAGGTCGCCGGTGCCGTCACCGTCGCCATCGGCGAAGCTGCGTACGTAGATCTGGTAGATGGCGGCGTCGCGCCACCAGTTCGCGGTGGCCTCGGACGGACGGTTGGCTGCCACGTGGCGTTCCTTTCGGGCAGGTGGTACTCCACCGCCGGCCCGCAAGCGGGGCAGGACGGTCGGGCCGGCGGCGGAGTGCTGAGGGGAGGGCGGTCGTACGGGTTTCCCCGGGGCGGGGCGGTTCGGGGTCCTGGGGACCTTCTAGCCCTTGAGACCGCCCGCGGTCAGACCGCTCATGATGTTGCGCTGGAAGATCAGGAAGATGAGCAGCGTCGGGATGGACGCGATGGTGAGCGCGGCGATGAGGACGTTCTCCGGTACGCCGTTGGACAGGGAGTAGATGCCGACGTTCAGGGTCTGCTTGCTCGGGTCGGGCAGGGTGAGCATGGGCCAGAGGAAGTCCTTCCACACCCCGACGACGGCGAAGATGGAGACGACACCGAGGATCGGCCGGGAGATCGGCAGGACCACCGAGCGCAGGGTGCGCAGGGGTGACGCGCCGTCTATGGCGGCGGCGTCGAGGAGTTCTCTCGGGATGGAGTCGAAGAACCGCTTCAGCAGGAAGATGTTGAAGGCGTTGGTGACGGACGGCAGCCAGATCGCCCACGGCGAGTTGAGCAGGTTGCGCTGGAAGATCGGCACGTCCAGGACGGTCAGGTACTGCGGTACGACCAGGACGGTGGCCGGAATCATCAGGGTGGCCAGCATCATGCCGAGGATGATCTTTCCGAACACCGGCCGCAGCTTGGAGAGCGAGTAGGCGGCGGCGACGTCGAAGACCAGTTGGAAGGCGAGCGCGCCGAAGGCGTAGTACAGGGTGTTGAAGAGCAGCTTGGACAGGTCCATCACGGTCCAGGCCCGGCTGTAGTTCTCCGTGTGGATCGAGCTGGGGAAGGCGGTGGGCGGGCTCTGCACCACTTCCTGGGTGGTCTTGAGTCCACCGGTGATCATCCAGTACAGGGGGCCGAGGAAGGCCACCGTGAACAGGAGGATCACCAGGGCGAAGACGATCCAGTAGACGGTCCTGCCGCGGCTCCGGCCGAGCTGGGCCGGCGAGATCAGGGTCCGCTGGCGCCCGATGTCGGCGGGGCGTGCCGCCCTGCGCCGCCCGGCCTTGCGCGCGTCGCTCCCGGGCCGGGAGGCAATCGTGTTCGATGCCATGGTCGTATCTCCCGTCCTAGTCTTCGCTGCTGCGGCTCAGTCGTACGTACACCGCGGAGACTGCCGCGAGGACGACGAGCAGGACGAGGCCGAGTGCCGCCGCGCTGCCGTAGTTGTTGAAGTTGAAGGCGTACTGGTAGATGAGGTAGACGACGGTGGTGGTGGAGCCCTCGGGCCCGGCGCCGTTGGTGAGCAGGAACGGCTCGGTGAAGACCTGCATCGTCGCGATGATCTGCATCAGCAGGAGCAGCGAGAGGATGAGCCGGGTCTGCGGGATGGTGACGTGCCAGACCTTGCGCAGCAGCCCCGCGCCGTCCAGTTCGGCCGCCTCGTACAGCTCGCCCGGGATGCCCTGGAGTGCGGCCAGGTAGATCAGGGTCGCGCCGCCCATGTTCATCCAGGTGGCCGCGATGACGACCGAGAGCATGGCGGTGTCGGTGTCCTGGAGCCATTGCTGGCCGGGCAGGTGGAAGATCTCCAGGATGCGGTTGAAGAGTCCGTAGCCGGGGTCGTAGAAGTACTTGAAGAGCAGTACGGAGGCGACCGGCGGCAGCATCACGGGCAGATAGACGAGCAGTCTCAGGTACCCCTGTCCGTGCCGGAACTCGTTGAGCACGACGGCGACGACGAACGGGACGGCGAAGCCGAAGACCAGTGCGAGCACCGTGAACAGCAGGGTGTTGCGCCAGGCCTGCCAGAACGCCGGGTCGTTCACGACGTAGGACAGGTTGGACCAGCCGGCCCAGGTGGTCTTGCCGTTCTCGGTCTTCTGGAAGGCCAGGATGAATTCCCGGACCATCGGATACCAGGAGAAGAACGAGAAGCAGAGCACCGCTCCGATGAGGAAGCCGTGCGCTGAGATGTTGCGGCGCACTGCGCGCAGGAACTCCTCGCGGGCGGAGGTCGGGCGTGCGGGGCGTGCGTGTCCGGTGCCAGGCCTGGTCGCCTTGCGGGGGGACAGAGTAGGGGCCGACATGGTGTCTCCTCGGTGCCGGTGAGCTGGAACGCAGTGGGACGGCCGGGGTGCGGGGCCGGGTCCGCGGGTCCCGGCCCCGCGCGTCCGTTACTGGTTCGCCAGGACCTGGTTGACCTGCTGCTCGGCGGTGGAGAGCAGCTTGTCGACGTCGGCGTCCTTGTTGGTCAGGACGCCCGACATGGCGTTGTCGAGGATCTTGTAGATCTCCTGCGCCTTCGGCGGCTCGGCCTTGCCCTTGACGGGGTTGTCCATGAAGGCCTTGAAGTTCTCGATGGGCATCGAGGCGTTGTCGGTGCGCGCCTTGTCGTCCTTGGCCTTGCTGTCGCCCAGGAAGAAGTTCGGCTGCGGAAGTCCGACGGGGAGCTTGTCGGCCTTGGTGCGGGCCCATTCGAACTGCCCCTTGCCGGGGCTGAGGTTCTTGAAGTTCAGCCAGGCGACGGCGGCCTTGATCTGGTCGGGCGAGCTGCCCTTCTTGATCATGTAGTTGTTGCCGCCGAAGAGGGTGCCCTTCGCGCCGGGGATCGGGCCGAGACCGAAGGTCTCGTACTTGGCGCCGAGCTGCTGCACCATGTACGCGATGTCGTCGGGGGCGGCGAGGAACATGCCGAGCTTGTCGGTGGATATCTGCTTCTGCAGATCGCCCCACTTCAGCAGCTGGGTCTTGCCCATGCTGTCGTCCTCCCAGCGCATGTCGTGCAGCTGCTGGAGGACCTGCTTGCCGGTGGCGTTGTTGAAGGCCGCCTTCTTGCCCGAGGCGTCGACGACGTCCCCGCCGAGGCCGTACTGGGTGGCGGCGAAGTGCCAGCCGCCGTTGTTGCCGGCGCTGTACTCGCCGAAGCCCGCGATGCCCTTGCCGAGAGCCGCGATCTTCTTGGCCGCCGTGCGGACCTCGTCCCAGGTGGCGGGCGGCGTGTTCGGGTCGAGACCGGCCTGCTCGAACAGGGTCCGGTTGATCATCAGACCCATGGTGTAGTTGCTGGTCGGCAGGGCGTAGAGCTTGCCGTCCTTGCGTGCCACATCGATGACCTGGGGCTGGATGTCCTTGAGTGCGGGCACCGACTTGTCGTTGACGTAGGCGGAGATGTCCTCGGCCCCGTCGTTGTCCAGTACCTGCTGAAGGTCGGTGAAGTACGCGTAGAAGACGTCCGGCTGCGACTTGCCCTTCAGCATCGCCGTGAAGCGGGGCGGCTCCAGGCACTGCCCGGGGGTGGACTTTCCGTTGATCGTGACGTTCGGGTAGGTCTTGTTGAACGTCTTGATGTCCTCGTTCCACTCACGCAGCTCCGCGGCCTTGGCCGCCGGCGGCATACAGTCGATCGAGATCGTCACCTTGGCCTTCGGGTCGAGCGGGGCCGACGGGTCGGACGAACCCTTGGATCCGCTGTCCTTGTCACCGTTGTCGCTGCTGCTGCTCGTGCCGCAGGAGGCGAGAGCGGTCAGGGCGAGTGCGGTGACGAGGGCGGCCGCTGAGGCACGGCTTGTACGGCGTGTGCGGCGGAACCCAGCACTTCTCATCGATGGTCCCCTTCGGGCATGAGCATGGAAGGCCCTCGGCCGGCTCTCTGCCGGGGCGAGGCACACTCAACCAGCGCCGACATGTGAACGCAATATCTCGCGCAGTTTTCGTAAAAGTTTGACAGCCGGTCGTACGCCTCGTGCGATGCACGAAAGAGGCGTACCGCCGGGCTCCATCGAGCCCGGACAGCACGCCAGGGGTGGTTCTGTACGGTTCACGACCGGCCGACAGCGCCGTTCCTGCAAACTTCGCACGTTGGTGCGCAAGGAATTTGCGCACCACGGGACGCCGCCCGGCGGGCCGGACGGCGTCCCTGCGTGCGGGGCCGCTACGGGTTGATGTTGATCTTCATGGTGGAGGTCGTGTTCTTCACGTCCTGTGCGTTGCCGCTGAGCTTCAGGCCGTTGAAGGTGACCTCACCGACGGCCGGCCCCTGGCCGGCCTCCGGCATCTCGTTGGCCCACAGTCCGAAGCCGGACTTGGCGTCGAAGGCGTCCCCGCTCTTGCGGGCGCCGGTGATCGAGATGTCGCTCAGCACGGTGTCCTTGATCGGGAACTGCGGCTGTCCTCCCACGTAGTTGGTCTGGAACATGATGCCGCTGTACGTCGGGTCGACGATGTCGACGTTGTTGATCCTGATGCCCTGGAACACCTTGGAGGCCGAGAACAGCCAGATGCCCGGGAAGGTCTGCGTCCCCCAGAAGTGGCCGCCGGAGCGGACGACCGACACGTTCTCGATCGTCGTCGGTTCGGCCCCGAACCCGTTCATCGGATAGCCGAAGTCCAGCGAGCTCACCGTGACGCCCGCGTAGACCAGGGTGTCCGCGATGTGGATGTTGCGGAAGGTGTTGTCGAAGCCGCCGTAGACGGCGACGCCCGCCGCGCGCCAGGTCAGGATCGAGGTGAGGTTCTCGTAGACGTTGTTCTTCATGTCCGAGCCGCCGGAGTCGATGGCCGAGAACAGCGCGAAGCTGTCGTCGCCCGTGGACCGCGACTCGTTGTTGACGACGTGGTTGTCCGTCGAGCCGTTGGTCATGTTGACGCCGTCGGCGAACGTGTCCCGGATACGGGAGTTCTTGATGGTGATGCTGTCGGTGTTGGCGCCCCAGTAGAGGCACACCGTGTGCTCGTTCCAGACGTTGTCGATGGTGATGTCGGAGACGTTGGAGAAGTCGAACACCTTGCCGGGGCCGTCGATGCGCGAGGTGTAGTTCCCGAAGTACGCGAAGTTCGCGAACGACGATCCCTTCGCACTGGCCTCGGCCCGGAAGCCGTTGTCGGTGTTCTCCTGGGAATCGGGCGCGTGGAACCTGGTGTACCAGGGACCGGCGCCGACGACCTTGACGGCCTTCCCGTAGACCTGGAACTTGCTCGCGGTCTGGTAGTCACCGGCCGGCAGATAGACGCCGACCAGCTTGCCCGTGGTGTCCATCCGGACCTTGTCCAGGGCGTTCTGGACGTCCTGGTGGGTGAATCCGGCGGGTACGGCATAGGCGGCCGGGTCCGGGTTGGCGATCTGCGACGCCTGCTCCAGGCTGACGAAGTCGATCGCGTAGGTGGAGGTGTTCGCGGCGTCCTTCTGGAGCCGGATCCTGCTGCCGGCCGGGACGGTCTTGCCCAGCATCACGTTGGCCTCGTCGTAGATGTGCCGCGGCGCACCCGAGCCCGGGGAGTTCCCGGGTCCGGTCTCGTCGCCGTACAGCCAGGCGTACTTCGACGTGAGGTCGATCGCCTTGAGGAAGGTGCCGTCCACGTAGAGGTTCAGCGTGGAGTCGATGCCTCCGCCGCCCGCGGAGTCGGGGATGGAGAACCTGGTCACCAGGGTGTTGGTGCTCGCCCGGGTGGTGAACTCCACGTAGTTGCCGTTGTTGTTGAGGGTCACGGCCTTGCGGCCGGAGGCCTCGCCGGCGATGTCCCCGACGGTCCGGTTCGGGCCGACGACCTGGGCGCCACCACCGGTGACACCGTCCTCCGCCTCGTACATGTCGTACGGCATGTCGGCGCCGCGGCCGACGAAGAGCGAGCTGGTGGAGGTGTTGTTCCCGCGCTTCACCGGGAGCTCGTTGGCGTCGTCCGCGATCACCGTCTTCACGGTGTACGAGCCGTTGGCGGCCGTCCAGCTGCCGAGCCCGACCGGGGCGCTGGTCGCGCCGGCGGCGATCGCACCGCTGTACGCGCCGGTGAGGGTCTTCACCGTGGCGCCCTTGGAGTCGGTCAGGGTCAGCGTGACGGCGTGACTGCCACCGGCGGACGCCACCGAGCCCTGGTTCTTGACCGCAACCGAGAAGGTGACGCTGTCGCCCTCGGACGGGGAGGACGGGGAGGTGCTGACAGCGGTCGCGACCAGGTCCGAGCTGGCTACCGGTTTGACGACCAGAGCGGTCGTGCTCGTGTAGGTGTTGTCGGTCTCGTTCTGCTCGATGACCTCGTTCGCCGGGTCGGCGACGGCACCGATTTCGTAGGTGCCCGCGTCACGCGCCCCGATCTCGGCGCTGACCTGGGCAGAGGCTCCGCCCGCCAGTGCGCCGACGGAGGCGGTGGCGACCTTGGAACCGCCGAGCCGGAATTCCAGCTTGCTCGCCGGCGCCGCCACCGAACCGCTGTTGCGCACGGTCGCGGTGAGCGTGACGGGGTCCGACTCGACCGGTGCGGCCGGTGCCGCCGTCACCGAGGTGACCTGGAGGTTCGGGTTGGGTGCCGGTGCGCCCAGCACCTGGAACTCGGCGACCTGACCGGCTGCGGAACCGGTGTTGGAGGTGAACTTCAGCTGGACGTCGGCGACCCTGCCGCTGACCGGTATGGTCACCGCGTTGCCGCTGCCGGGGTTGAACGCGTAGTCCTTGGCCGCGACCAGGCTGGTGAAGGCCGAGGCGCTCTGCTCACGGCCGAGCACCTGGATGTTCTGCGTCCTGGCACCCCAGCTGCTGTCCGGGTTGAGCTTGACGACGACGCTGTCGGTGTCGGCGTTGGCACCCAGCTTCACGGTCAGCGTGTTCGGGTAACTGCCCCCGGCGCCCTCCCAGTAGGTGCTCAGGCTGTTGTCGTTGGCGTTCTCCGCGACGAACGTGTGGACCACCGACGAGGCGGTGATGGGTTTGCCGATCGCGAGGTTGGAGGCCGCGCTCGTGCTGCCGTTGCGGGTGACGGTGTTGCTGTCGCCGGACACGTTGCCGGCCGCGTCCTTGGCGCGGACGGTGTAGGAGACCGTGGTGGCGGCGGACTGGGTGTCGGTGTACGTGGTGACGTCGCCCGCCACGCTCTTGCGGAGCACGTTGTTGGCGTAGATGTCGTACCCGGTGACGGCCTTGTTGTCGGTGGATGCCTGCCAGGCCAGCTTGATCTGCCCGGCGGACGGTTCGGTGAAGCTCAGGTTCGCCGGCGCGGTCGGGGCCTGGGTGTCCCCCGAGTCACCGCCGCGGGTCACGGTGTTGCTGTTCCCCGAGACGTTGCCCGCCGCGTCCCTGGCGCGGACGTAGTACGACACGGTGGCGCCGGCCGGGCGGGTGTCGGTGTAGGTGGTGACGTTGCCGGCCACGCTGGTCAGCAGCGTGTTGTCGGCGTAGATGTCGTATCCGGTGACTGCGGTGTCGTCCGTCGAGGCCTTCCAGGTCAGCTTGATCTGCCCGGTGGCCGGTTCCGTGTACGCCAGCTGTGTCGGCGCGGCCGGTGCCTGGGTGTCGCCGGACTCCGGGCCGTAGATCTCCAGCTCGGAGACCTGGGCGCCCGGCTGGACCGAGTTGGCGCTGACCAGGACGCGCACATAACGGGTGGTCGTGGCGTCGAAGGTGATCGTCGCCGACTCGCCGGCCGTCGGGCTGAAGGTGTACGCCTTGGACTGCGTCAGGTCGGTGAAGTCCGAGCCGTTGCCGCTGCCCTGGATCTTCAGCGTCTGACTGCGGCTCTCCCAGCCGTCCGGCAGCCGCAGCACGACGCGGTCGACCCGCACCGACGAGCCGAGGTCGGCCTGGATCCACTGCGGGAGGTCGCCGTTGCGGCTCTCCCAGTAGCTGGCCGTGTTGCCGTCGTTGGCCTGTGCCGCGATGTAGGTCTGGGTGTAACTGCTGGCCGTGAGCGTGCGGCCCGAGGCGAGGTTGACCGACGACTCCGCCGCCGCGCGGACCTCCAGCTCGGCGAGCTGGCCGTTCTTCGACCCGGTGTTCGCGGTGATGTTCGCCCTGACGAACCGGGCGCGGGTGGCCGGGAACCCGATGGTCACCTTGTTGGAGCTGCCCGGTGCGAAGGTGTAGACGGCCGAGGTCTTCAGCGTCGAGAAGCTCGTGCCGTCGGCGCTGCCCTGCAGGGAGAGCGTCTGGCGACGGCTCTCCCAGCCGGCGGGAAGCTTCAGCGTGACCTGGTCGATACGGGTGGTTCTGCCCAGGTCGCTCTGCACCCACTGGGGCAGGGCGCTGCCCGACCCCTCCCAGTACGTCGACTGCTCGCCGTCGGTGATGTTGTCCGCGGCTTTCCCGCTGCCCGCGCTGCTCGCGACCGCCGTACGGCCGGCCGCGATGTTCGGGCCGCCGGCCGCGGACGCGTGGAGCGCCGGCCAGCCGACCATCAACAGGCTGGTGGTGACAGCGGCGGAGAGGGCCCGCCATCTCCAGCGTTGCGTTCTCATATGTCCCCGATCTTCGGCCTCGGCGCAGGGCGCGACCAAGGCGCGGCTCTGTCTGCGTACCTGCGAGGGCATACTTTCCTGCACCCACAGGATGGACTTTTGCGTATTGCGGTCAGAGAGTTGCAGAGAAATGACGACGAGTCCACCATTGCGGCAGAAGATGAAGCACAAGCGGATTCCGTCGCACCGGCTCAACTGGGCTGACACGCAAGGCGAAAGCGCGCCACATCCAGGTACCGCAAATCAGTCGCAAATTGCGCAAGGAATTTGCGGGAAACTGAAAGACACTGAAAGGCGCCAGCTCGGACGAGGGAAGCGGTGACCGGAAATCCGGGGCGCACAGGCCGGGCCGGGCACACCGGAGAACGGGGCGGGCCAGTTATACAGTCGAAACTGTACAACTCAAGCTGTAGGTTCTAGTGTGGCGTGCATGAACGAGAGCCCGCGCCTGTCACCCTCGGCGGTCCAGGCTTCGCGAGAGGTCCGTACGGTCATCGGCCGACTGCGGCGCCGCATCCTGAACGCCGCCGAGGCCGAGGACATCACCTTCGGTCAGGAGTCGGTCCTGACCCGCCTGTCGGGCGAGGAAGGGGTCACGGCCAGTGAGCTCGCCTCCGCCGAGGGGGTGCGCCATCAGTCGATGACGGCAACGGTCGCGTCGCTGACCGACCTGGGTCTGGTGGAACGGCGCCCCGACCCGGCCGACGGGCGCCGGCTGCTGATCGCGCTGACCCCGGAGGGCGTGCGGCGGGTGGCGGAGGGGCGGCAGGTCCGGCAGGAGTGGCTGGCCGGTGAGTTGCAGGACCGGTGCACGGAGGAGGAGCGCCGGGCAGTGATCGCCGCCATGGCCGTACTGGAGCGCCTCACCCATGACTGACCGGACCACCGCGCAGAAGACGGGAACGGCCGGACCCACGGGTTTCGACCGGCGGCTGCTGCCGCCGATGATGCTGGGCTCGGTCCTGAACCCGGTCAACTCCACGATCATCGCGGTCACGCTCATCCCCATCGGCGACGCGCTGGGCGCTCCGCCCTCCCGGACCGCGTGGCTTGTCTCGGCGCTCTATCTCGCCACGGCTCTCGGGCAGCCCGTCGTGGGCCGGCTCATCGACATCTTCGGGCCGCGCAGGCTCTTCCTCGTCAGCACGAGCCTGGTCGGGGTCGCCGGTGTCATCGGCACCCTGGCGCCGAACCTGGGGGTGCTGATCGCCTCGCGCGTCCTGCTCGGGTTCGGCACCTGCGCCGGGTATCCCGCCGCGATGGCGCTGGTGCGCAGCGAGGCGCGGCGCACCGGCCGGGACAGTCCCGGCGGTGTGCTGACCGCCCTGGCCGTGGCCAACCAGACCATCGCCGTGATCGGCCCTCTGCTGGGCGGTCTGCTGATCGGTCTCGGCGGCTGGCGGGCCACCTTCGCGGTGAATGTGCCTCTGGCCGTCGTGGCCGTGGCGCTGGGCCGGCTGCGACTGCCCAGGGAGGCGGGCACCGGCGAGTCACCGCAGCGCGGGCGCATCGCCGCCCAGCTCGACCTGCCGGGGATGGCGCTGTTCGCCGCGATGCTCGTATCCCTGCTGCTGTTCCTGATGAACCTGCACCTGCGCGACTGGTACCTGCTGGCCATCGCCGCCGCCGCGAGCGCCGCGTTCGCGGTGCGGGAGCTGCGGGCCGCCACCCCGTTCATCGATCTGCGGGTACTGGGCGGCAACACGCCGCTGCTCGTCACCTACGGGCGCGCGCTGGTCGCCTATGTCGTCTCCTACTCCTTCCTCTACGGGTTCACCCAGTGGACGGAGGAGGGGTTCGGCCTGTCGCCCTTCCACGCGGGGCTGGTGCAGATCCCCATGTTCCTGGTCGCCATCGGCGTCTCGGTCCTCAGCGGACGGCGCAGGGGCGTACGCGGCAAACTGCTCGTCGGCGGGCTCGGACAGATCGTCGCCTGCGTCGTGATGCTGATGACCGGCGCGGACAGCCCCGTGTGGACGCTGGTTCTCGTCGCCCTGATCTTCGGTGTCCCGCAGGGACTGAACAGCCTGGCCCTGCAGAACTCCGTGTACTACCAGGCCGACCCCGAGCGCACCGCGTCCTCGGCGGGTCTGCTGCGCACCTTCGCGTACGTCGGCTCGATGGTCGCCTCCGCCACGGCGGCCGCCTCCTTCGGAGAACGCGCGGACACCGGCGGCATGCACCACCTCGCCTGGGTCATGCTCGGCGCCGGCGCGCTCTACCTCCTGCTGACCGTCTTCGACCGGACGCTCGGCCGTGCGAAGGACGGCCGGAGCCCGGCGGACGCGTCCTGAGGGAGCGCCGTCCGCCCGCGGGGCAGGCCCGGCCTCCGCAACACGCCCTGGGCGCCCGGAACGGCCGCCTGCCCCGCCACCTCAGCTCTCCCCCGTACCCGCCCCCGAACGGAAGGCGCCTGCCATGGCCCGCACCGCACTCCTCGCTATGGACCTCCAGCTCAACCACATCGCCCACTGCCCCGACGACTACCTGCCGCGCGCCGCGCACGCGCTCGGCACCGCGCGCGCCGCGGGTGTCCCCGTCATCCATGTGGCGCTCCGGCTGCGCCCCGGCCACGTAGACGCCCACCCGCGCAACAAGATCTTCGGCTCGCTGCCGTCCCATCTCTTCACCGCGGACGACCCCGGCGCCGCGATCCATCCCGATGTCGCCCCCGCCAAGGGGGAGATCGTCGTCCACAAGAACCGTGTCAGCGCCTTCGCCGGGAACAACCTGCACCAGATCCTGACCGCTCAGGACATCGGTCATCTCGTCCTGGCAGGCGTCTCCACCGGCGGCATCGTCCTGTCCACGGCCCTTCAGGCGGCCGACCTCGACTACGGGGTCACAGTCCTGTCCGACGCCTGCGCCGATCCCAGCCCCGCCCTGCACGACATGCTCCTGAGCGAACTCCTCGCCCGGCGCGGCGAGGTCACCACCGTCGAGGAGTGGGCCAGGGCCCTCGACGCGGCCGGGTAGCCGTCCGCCGCCGGGTCGAGCGCTCCCGCGGTACCGCGCCGTCCGGGAAGTGCCCGCCCCCTTCGGAGCGGTGTGACCTGTCCGGCTGTGATCGAACGTACGTCTGCCCCGGGCCGGATCTCCATAGAATGTGAGCGACCGCTCCGCCGTTGACGCCCGCTCACGGCACCCGCCCCGGCCGAGGGATGACGTAACGGTGTACCAGCCCCACGAGTTCGCACTCACCGATACCGGCTACCCGGGCCCGGCGCCCTCCTGGGCCGCCGGTGCTCCGGCGCTCTGGGTCGTGGACGCGCGGGAGCAGGGCGAGCGGGCACAGCGGCTCGCCCCGGACATCCTCGACGCGCAGGAGCTCGGGCGGGCCGGGAGTCTGATCTCCGAGGCCGACCGCCACTGCTACGTCGCCTCGCACGTGGCGTTGCGGTTGCTGCTCGGGGCCCGGCTGGGCGTCGCTCCCGACGCCGTGCGGCTGACCAGGGAACCCTGCCCGTCCTGCGGCGGGCCGCACGGCCGTCCCGCGACCGACGGCGATGTGCACTTCTCCCTGTCGCACACCAGGGGCGTGGCCCTGCTGGCCTTCGCGGACACGCCGGTGGGAGTGGACGTGGAGGGCGCACCGCGGGCCCGGACGGTGTCGGAGATCGGCGACCAGCTGCATCCCGCGGAGCGCCGCGAGCTGGCGGAGCTGCCTCAGGAGCACCGGCCGGCCGCCTTCGTCCGGGCGTGGACCCGCAAGGAGGCCTACCTGAAGGGCAAGGGGATCGGGCTGGCGGGTGGTCTCGCGCACGACTACGTGGGGACCGGCCCCCGCCCGCAGCCGGGCCCGGCGGGCTGGACCGTCACGGATGTCGCGGTGCCCGCCGGATACGCGGCGGCGGTCGCCGTCCGCACGGCGGGGCGGGCGCCCGCCGCCGGGGACGAACGGCGAGACTGATCCGGCGGGCAGATCGTACCGACCGACCGATACGGAGGAATGGCAGATGCCGCACGCACGAGCCGGACAGCAGGCACGACCCGAGGACCTGACCGACGTGGCCCGGCTGGTGACGGCGTACTACACGCTGCACCCCGATCCGGACGAGGCCGGTCAGCGGGTCGCCTTCGGTACCTCGGGGCACCGGGGGTCGTCGACGGCCACCGCGTTCAACGAGGACCACATCGCCGCGACGAGCCAGGCCATCAGCGAGTACCGGGCCCGACAGGGCACGGACGGGCCGCTGTTCCTCGGCGCCGACACCCACGCGCTGTCCGAGCCCGCCCGCGTCACCGCCCTCGAGGTGTTCGCGGCGAACGACGTGACCGTGCTCATCGACTCCGCCGACGGCTACACGCCGACGCCCGCGGTCTCGCACGCCATCCTCACGTACAACCGCGGCCGGAAGGCCCAGCTCGCCGACGGTGTGGTGGTCACCCCGTCGCACAACCCGCCCGGTGACGGCGGCTTCAAGTACAACCCGCCGAACGGCGGCCCGGCCGGGTCCGCGGCGACCGGCTGGATCCAGGAGCGGGCCAACGAGATCATCAAGAACGGCCTGAAGGACGTGCGCCGGGTGACCCGCACCCGCGCGCTGGCGGCCCCGTCCACCGGGACGTACGACTTCCTCGGCAGCTATGTGGCGGACCTCCCGTCCGTCCTCGACCTGGACGCGGTCCGCACGGCCGGGGTGCGGATCGGCGCCGATCCGCTGGGCGGGGCATCCGTCGCGTACTGGGGCCGGATCGCCGAGCAGCACCGGCTCGACCTGACCGTGGTCAATCCGCTCACCGATCCCACCTGGCGGTTCATGACGCTGGACTGGGACGGCAGGATCCGGATGGACTGCTCCTCGCCGTACGCGATGGCCTCGCTGATCGGACAGCGCGAGCGGTACCAGATCGCCACCGGCAACGACGCCGACGCGGACCGGCACGGCATCGTCACCCCGGACGCGGGTCTGATGAACCCGAACCACTACCTCGCCGTCGCCATCGACTACCTGTACACCCACCGGGACCGGTGGCCGACGGGGGCGGGCGTCGGGAAGACCCTGGTGTCGTCCGGAATGATCGACCGGGTCGCCGCCGACATCGGCCGGGAACTGGTCGAGGTGCCGGTCGGGTTCAAGTGGTTCGTGGACGGTCTGTCCGACGGCTCGCTCGGGTTCGGCGGCGAGGAGTCGGCGGGCGCGTCCTTCCTGCGCCGGGACGGGTCGGTCTGGACGACCGACAAGGACGGCATCCTGCTGGCGCTGCTCGCCTCCGAGATCCTCGCGGTGACGGGCGATTCGCCGTCCGAGCGCTATGCCGCGCTGACCTCCCGGTTCGGCGAACCGGCGTACGCCAGGATCGACGCCCCGGCGGACCGTGAGCAAAAGGCCGTGCTCGCGCGGCTCTCCCCCGAGCAGGTCACCGCCGACACCCTCGCCGGAGAGCCGGTCACGGCCGTGCTCACCTCGGCGCCGGGCAACGGCGCGGCGATCGGCGGTATCAAGGTGACGACGGAGAACGCCTGGTTCGCGGCGCGGCCGTCCGGCACCGAGGATGTCTACAAGATCTATGCCGAGTCCTTCCTCGGCACCGAGCACCTCGGGCGCGTCCAGGAGGAGGCCAGAGCCGTGGTCTCCGCGGCCCTGGACGCCTGATCGGGCGGGAGCCGCGTCCCCGGAGCGCCGGGGACGCGGCTCCCGCGTGTCAGGGGGTCGACACCGTCGGCCGCGGCGCGGTCGCCATCCCGGCGCCGATGAAGAAGCCCGGGTGCGGTGGCTCGTTGTAGGCGGTGTTCTGCCAGGCCAGGGCCGTGCGGTAAGTGATGTCGTGGAGCAGTGTCGTGATCCTCGTGCTGCTCTGTGACGGCGTGGAGTAGATCCTCAGCGCGGTGTTGTCGGCCGTCGGCCAGACCACCTCCTCGCGCCAGTCGCCGAACAGGTCGCCGGAGATCGCGGGGGTGGCCTTGGTGCCGTTGTTCGCGTGCACCGAGGCGCCGGTCAGCAGCCGGGTGTCGGACGAGGTGCCGTACTTGTCGATGTGGGTGCCGTCGAGGAGCTCCCGGGTGGTGTCGCCGTCCCACCAGGCCAGGAAGTTGGAGCTGGAGGGCTTGCGGTTCGCGACGACGGTGCCCTTCGGGTCGCGTATCCCGTCGGCCGCGGCCGACCAGGACTCGGCGCCGGAGGAGCCGGACCAGATGTCGTCGCTGACCCCGCGTCCGTTGTCGCCGTCGGCGGGCGTCGACCAGATGATCCGGCCCGTCTTCGCCTCCGCCATCCACGACGAGGGCTTCGAGCTGTCCTCGTCGACCTTGAACTCCTCCAGCCCCGGGCGTGACGGGTCCAGGTCACCGACGTGCATGGCGTCGCCGTGGCCGTTCTTCGTGGTCCACAGGGCGTTGCCGTTGTCGTCCACGGCCATCGCGCCGTAGACGATCTCGTCCTTGCCGTCCGCGTCGACATCGGCCACCGAGAGCTGGTGGTTGCCCTGGCCGTCGTAGCCCTTGCCCGAGTTGGTCGAGCTGTTGGTGTCGAAGGTCCAGCGCCGGGTGAACGCCCCGTCCCGCCAGTCCCAGGCGGCGATGACGCTCCGCGTGTAGTAGCCGCGGGCCATGATCAACGACGGGCGCGCACCGTCCAGATAGGCCGTGCCCGCGAGGAAGCGGTCGACGCGGTTGCCGTAGCTGTCGCCCCATGAGGACACCGTGCCGCGTGCGGGGACGTAGTCGACCGTGCCCATGGCCGCGCCCGACCGCCCGTTGAACATGGTCAGGTACTCGGGGCCGGCAAGGACGTAGCCCGCGGAGTTGCGGTAGTCGGCGGACGAGCTGCCGATCGTCCTGCCCTGGCCGTCGACGGTGGCGTCGGCGGTCTTCATCGCGACCTCGGCCTTGCCGTCGCCGTCGTAGTCGTAGACCTGGAACTGGGTGTAGTGCGCGCCCGAGCGGATGTTGCGGCCCAGGTCGATGCGCCACAGCCGGGTCCCGTCGAGCCTGATCCCGTCGATGACGGTGTTGCCCGTGTAGCCGGACTGGGAGTTGTCCTTGGCGTTGGTGGGCTGCCACTTCAGTACGAAGTCGAGTGCGCCGTCACCGTCGAGGTCGCCCACGGAGGCGTCGTTGGCCTCGTAGGTGTAGGCCACACCGTCGGGCGTCGTGCCTCCGGCGGGCGGACTGATCGGTACGTCCTTGTAGCCGGTGCGGAACTGGATCGCGTGCACGGAGTCGCCCTGCTCGGCCCCGTCGACGACCGCGCGCACGGTGTAGTCCGCGGAGCCGGGCGCGCCCGCGTGGAAGTAGTTCGTCGAGCCGGTGACGGGTGAGGCGTTGACCTTGGTACCGGCCCGGTAGACGTTGAAGGAGATGTCGTCGGCGTCGGTGGCGAGCCAGCGCCAGCTGATCAGGTTGCCCGCATCGGTGTGGACGCTGACGACGCCCCGGTCGAGCGCCTCCGCCTGGCGTGCGGTCGCGGCCTGCGAGGTCTGGCCGGAGGCGACCAGTCCGGCGGCGGCCAGCAGACCCGCCGTCAGTGCGCCGAGCAGTGTGCGGGTCCGGGTGGTGCGACGTCTGCGGGAGGGCCGGGGATGCTCAGGAGCCACGGTGGGTTCCTTCCGGGTGGGGGTGGGTTTCGTAACGTCAGTGGCCGCCGGGCGCGGAAAGGTTGCCGCTCCCGCGGGCCTCGGCGCCCACGGCCCCGTTCACCCGTACGGGTCCGCGCGGTGGCGGGCGGCACGGGACGTGCGCAGGCTGTCCCGGAGAGCTGCCGATTCGCTGGGGTGGCGGAGCCCGTTGGGGGTGCGACGTGTCGGACGGCGGTGGACCTGCCTCTGGGACGAACACGGGCGACGCCATGGCGGTGGCGCTCCTGAACACCCTGTTCAGCCAGTCCACGGTGGGGCTCCACGTCCTGGACACGCAGTTGCGGGTGGAGCGCGTCAACACCCTGTCCGACGCGGTCGGGACCGAGAAGCTCGTGGGCCTGCACTTCACCGAGGCGTACCGGCTCGACGACCCGGACGATGCGGAACTGCTCCTGCACAGGGTGCTGGAGACCGGCGAGCCGGTGCTCGACCGGGTGATCCGCGGACGGCTGATGGGGGCGCCCGGACCCAGCCGCAGCCTGATGGTCACCCTCCACCGCCTGGACGCCCCGGACGGACGGACGCTGGGGGTGCTGGCGGCCGTCGTCGACGTCCACGAACGCGAGAAGGCGCGGTCCCGGGCGGACTGTCTGACGGCCGTGCGCAAGGAGGTGGGCCGCTCCCTCGACGTGGCGGCGACCTGCGAGGGCCTGGTCGCGGCCCTGGTGCCGCGGTTCGCGGGCTTCGCCGTGGTGGAAGTGGTGGACGAGGTCCTGCGCGGATCGACCCTCGTGTCCGGTCCGCTGGCACGCGATGCCCTGCTGCGGCGCGCCTCTCAGCGCGGGCTCGGCAGCGACGCCATGGCCGGGGACATGCGGCGGCTGCCCGACCGTACGCCCTTCGCACTCGCCGTCAGCGATCTGCGGCCCCGGCTCTCCACCCTCGGCCCGGACACGCCGTGGCTGGCCTCGGACCCCGAGAGCGCGCGGCTGTCCGAGGTGTCCGGGGCGCACTCCCTGATCGTGGTCCCGCTGAAACTGCACGGAACCGTCCTCGGACTGGTGAGCCTCTACCGGTTCCGCGGCACCGAACCGTACGACGAGGACGATCTCGCGCTCGCGCTGACGGCAGCCGCCCACGCGGCCCTGAGCATCGAGAACGCACGGCGCTACGAGCGCGACCATGTGATCGCGTCCACCGTCCAGCACAGGCTGCTCCCCCAGCACGACGGCGCCCGGGTCGCCATCGAGACCGCGCACGCCCTGCTTCCGGGGCGCAACAGCGGCTGCTGGTTCGACACCGTCGGGCTGTCCGGTGCGCGTACCGCGCTGATCATCGGCAATGTGGAGGGGCACGGCCTGCAGACGGCCATCACGATGGGGCAGTTGCGCACGGTCATCCAGGCGCTGGCCGGTCTCGACCTGGAGCCCGACGAGGTGCTGGCCCGGCTGAACGACACGGCCGACCGGCTGGCGGAGGAGCGCAGGTCGCTGCCGCCCGGCGACTCGCTGCACAACCAGGCCCTGACGGCGACCTGCATGTACGCGGTCTACGACCCGTTCGCCCGGACGTGCACCGTGGCGCGGGCGGGGCATCCGGCTCCGGTGGTCATCGCTCCCGACGGCCGCCCCATCGCGCTGGACGTACCGGAGGGCCCGTCGCTCTTCTCCGACGACAGCGCCCCGTTCGCGACCGCGACGATCGAGCTCGCCGAGGGCAGCGTGCTGGCCTTCCTCACCTGTTCGCTGCTGCCGGACGCCCGGTCGGTGGCCCAGGTGCAGGACGCGCTCTCCTTTCCGGACCGCCCGCTGCGGCAGCTCTGCGACTCCATCGTCTACAACCTGCCCGCCGACGCCTGTCCGGACGGTGCCGCCCTGCTCCTCGCCAGGACCGGGGTCGTTCCGCCCGACCGGGTCGCGACCTGGGAACTCGCCCACGAGCGGACCACCCCGGCGGTCGCCCGCACCCTGGTCAGGGACCGGCTCGAAGGGTGGAATCTCGACGAGGAGACGATCGAGGCGACCGAACTGATCGTGAGCGAACTGATCACCAACGCGGTCCGTTACGGAACCCCGCCGCTGCACCTTCGGCTCCTGCTGGACCGCACCCTCACCTGCGAGGTCCACGACACCAGTCCGGTGGCGCCCAACCTGCGCCACGCGCGCACGGTCGACGAGGGCGGGCGCGGCCTGTTCATCGTGTCGCAGCTCGCCACGCACTGGGGCACCCGGTACGGCGTCGACGGCAAGGCGCTGTGGACCGAGCAGGAGATCCCGGAACCCGAGGACGGCAGCTGACGGGTCCGGGCACCCCGGTCCCCGGCGACACGGTTGCGGCGCACCACGGCCGACCGCACGGATGTTCTCGCGGACCGCGGCCGTGCCCCGCCCTTCACGGTCCGACGGCCCCGCGCTCGGTCACGGCGTCGGGGCGCCTCCCGGACCAGCCGAGGAGGACCACCGAGCACACGGCGGCGAACGCGCACCAGGTCGAGATGAACTCCAGTCGCCACAGGGCGGCGCAGATGACGGCACCGGCCCCGGCCAGCGCCCCGAGCCACCGCAGCCACCGGTCGCCGGACAGCAGCAGCGCACCGACGGTGGCCAGGAGGTAACCGGCGACGAGCAGCCCCGGGCGCGGCAGATCGACCACGTAGCCCAGGGTGTGCCCGCGGATCCGGGCGGCGACGGGGCGCGCCGCCAGCGCATGCCCGAGGGCGGCTGCAGTCGCGGCCCCCGCCACCAGCGGTACCACCAGTCGTCGGCGGGCGTGCGGCGGCGCCGCGCACCACACCCCCAGCGGCACCCACAGCGCGAGAACGGGCAGCGCGATGACGGCCCAGGCGACGGTGGCCGGGCCGCTGCCGCCGTCCGCGCGCCAGACGGCGGACTCGATGATCTGATGGGCGCCCAGCAGCAGCGGGAGCGCGGCGAGCGGCAGGTCCCGCGCCCGTCGCGTCCGCACGACGCAGGCCACGCCGATCGCCGCGACGGCGGAGCCCGCGAACAGGTCGGCGGTCTCGCTCCAGCACATGGCGTCACCCGCGGGTTTCTCGTTCGCGTGAACCGGTCTCCTGCACGGTCACGCTACGGCCCCTGCGGCGGGCGCGGGCCGTGACACGGCATCCGCCCGGCAGGCCGGGGCCCGCTGTCCGGCCGCCGTCCGGGCCGGAACAGGCGCTACGGCGTCGCGTCCGACCAGGCGTACGGCGGCGGCACCGGACCGTCCGACGGCCCCGCTCCGGCCTCGCCGAGTTCGCGGTCGGCCACGCTCATCAGCTGGGCCGCGACGTCGCGCATCGCGCGGCTCGCAGCGAGTTCGTCGCCGATCGTGGGAACGTCGGGGTCCTGCGGACTGCAGCGGGCCACCCCGTGGCCGGTGAGTTTCGCGGTGCCCGTGTCCAGCACCGCCTCCGCCTTCGTCGCGCCGTCCTCCTCGGACAGGTCGACGCGCACCGTCCACTCCAGCATCCGGTTCATCGCACACCTCCCGGCCCGCGCCGGCCGCCGTCCGACGCCGCCCGCGGGGTTCACTCCCAGCATCCACCCAACCGGCACGATCCGCGCAGGCCGAGCCCTCCCGGCCGCCGCGGACGGCTCGCCCTGCGCGGATCCGCACACCGAAATAGGATGCAATGAGCCACGTCCGGGGGCAGCCGGGTCGCGGACGGGGCCCGTACGGATCGAGACGTTGACCTCCCGGATCGTCCCGCCACGACAGACCCTGTGGTGCGGCTCGCCACCACGCCCTGCGGAGCGGCCCATGAACCGGCGTCGTCCTCCCCGCTCGGCCAGTGCCGAGGAGCTGCTGACCACACTCCAGCAGCTGACCTCCCGCGCGCGCCGCGAGGTGGAACTGCACCAGGCGCGGGTGGAACTGGCCGAGGCACTCCAGCGCGAGATGCTGCCCTCCTCGCTGCCCTCCCTGCCGGGGCTGCAGACCGCCGCCCGCTACACACCCGCGCGCAACGGTCTGGACATCGGGGGCGACTGGTACGACGGTTTCCGGCTCCCGGACGGCTCGCTCGCGTTCGCCATCGGGGACGTGCAGGGGCACGACGTCGAGGCCGCGGCCTTCATGGGGCAGATCCGGATCGCGATGCGGGCGCTGGCGGCCACCGCGGCCGATCCGGGCGAAGTGGTGGGCCGGACCAACGACCTGCTGCTCTCCGTGGACTCCGGCCTGCTCGCCACCTGCACCTTCGTCCGGATCGATCCGGTCGCCCAGGAGCTCCAGAGCGCCCGTGCGGGTCACGTCGCCGCGGTGTGGGCCACGGCGGACGGCCGGTCGGGCACCACCGAGGACGAGGGCGGTCTGCCGCTCGGCATCCAGAGCGGCGAGGAGTACCCGGTCACCACGCGGCGGCTCACCACCTCCGGGGCCTTCGTGCTGCTCACCGACGGAGTGATCGAAGGGCCTTCCTACACGATCGACGAGGGGCTGGACTCCGTGGTCCGGCTGGTGAGCTCCGGCGTGGGCGACGACGCGGACGAGCTGGCCGACGCGATCCTGCGGACCGCGGAGCACACCGGGCACGAGGACGACGCAGCCGTGCTCGTCCTGCGGCACGACGCGTTTCCCCTCGCCCCGGGATGACGCACCGATCCAGACCTGCGCGTGTCACACAGCCGCCTCCCACTGGGGCCGGTGTCTGATGAGAACCGTGATCCGCAGCGAGAAATACCGGCGCCGGGCGGTGGCACTGCTGCGCATCCTGGCAGTGGCCGCCGCCTACTACGGGGCCGGCTGGCTGGGGCTTCTCCAGCAGGTGACCCTGAACGGCGCGACGGCCACACCGCTCTATCCACCGACCGGGATCGCCCTGGGCTGCCTGCTCTGTCTGGGCCCGCGCATCTGGCCCGGGATCGCTCTGGGCTCGCTGCTCATCATCGCCACGCTCAGCGGTTACGTGTCGTGGTCCACGATCGGCGTCGTGGCCGGCAACACGCTGGCACCCCTGTGCGCCTATCTGCTGATGCGCCGGTTCGGCTTCCGCAATGACCTGGACCGGCTGCGCGACGGTGTCCTGCTGGTCTTTCCGGGCGCGATGGTCGGGATGGTCATCGGCGCGTTCATGGGTACCGCCATGCTCCTGGTGGACGGCAAACTCGCGCTGAGCGACTTCTGGATGGTCTGGGCGCCGTGGTGGGCCGGGGACGCCATGGGAGTACTGGTGGTCACCCCGGTGCTGCTCGTCTGCCGCCGGTTGCGGATGCCCCGGATGAGCGACCGGTGGATGGAGGCCGGTGCGCTGGTGATCGTCGCGGTCGCGGGTTCGCTGCTGGCCACCCGCGGCCCGCTGTCGATGCTCTACCTGGCGTTCCCGATCCTCATCTGGGCCGCGCTCCGTTTCCGGCTGGCGGGCAGCGCCCCGTGCGCTCTCCTGGTGTCCGTGCTGGCGGTGGTGGCCGCGACGGACCGGGTGGGCCCGTTCGCCGACGACAGCATCGTCGAGGTGATGATCAACCTCACGGTCCTCAACGGATCCGTGGCGCTGACCGCTCTGCTGCTGGCCGCCGTCGTCGCGGAGCAGCAGAACGTCCGCCGCAGGATCGAGCGTGTCTGCGAGGAACTGGCCGATGTGGTGGACCACCTCGCGCCGGGCATGTCGGCGGCCGCCTGGCCGTCCCGGGCGAGGGACGAGCGCGAGAGCCGCTGAGGCCCCCGGCACGGCGTCAGCGCGGGAAGTGCCGGTCCAGGAAGTCGTTGCGGAAGGTTCCGGCCGGGTCGTACCGGGCCATCAGCTTCTCGAAGTCCTGGTACCGCCCGTACAGCGTGCGCAGGACGTCGGGGGTGGTGGTGAACACCTTGCCCCAGTGCGGACGCGCGCCGTACGGCGCCAGCGCCTCCTCGATCTCCCCCAGCACAGGTGCCACTGCCGCGGTGTCCGGTACCCAGGTGAAGTGGAAGGCCACCGAGTCCCTGCCGTGCGCGGGGCTCAGCCACAGGTCGTCGGCCGCGACCGTGCGTATCTCGGAGATCTGCAGCAGCGGGGCGATCCGGTCCCGGAGCCGGCCCAGTGCCTCGTAGGCGGCCGCTCCGTCCTGACGGGCCACGAAGTACTCCGACTGCAGTTCGTCCCCGTTGCTCGGGGTGAACTCCAGCCGGAAGTGCGGCAGCCTCCGGTGCCAGGCGCCGACGGCGCCCAGCTGCCGGGTGCAGTTGCCTGCGGGCACACCGGGGATCGGATGGCGGGGTCCGTCGGCGAGCCGGGCCCCGAGCCACTCGCCGGGCGCCTGCCGGACCTCACCGCCGCGCACCCGCTCCTTGAGCCACACCTGGCCGACCGGTCCGGGACGCCAGTCGGTGAAGACACTGACGCTGTACGCGGCCGACATCACCTCGTCGAAGGCGCCGGTCAGCCGGGGCTCGGGCAGCTCCTCGTAGACCCACTGGCATACGTCGAAGGCCGGGACCACGTCCAGTGTCAGCCGGGTCACCACGCCCAGTGCCCCCATGGACACCACCGCTCCGGGGAAGTCGGCGTCCCCTCGGCGCAGCGATACGGTCCCGCCGTCCGCGGTGACCATCTCCAGGGCCCGCACGGCGCCGGCGAGGGAGCGGTTGCCCACGCCCGAACCGTGGGTTCCGGTCGCGCAGGCGCCGGCCACCGAGATGTGCGGGAGCGACCCCAGGTTGTGCAGGGCGAAGCCGCTCTCGTGCAGTTGCCCGGCGAACTCGCCGAAGCGCAGCCCCGCGCTGATCGTCACCGCACCCGCCTCGGGGTCGATCTCGACCACGCGCGGCAGACCGGCCACCGAGACCAGGTCCCCGGTGGTGTCGGCGACGGCGTTGAAGGAGTGCCGGGTGCCCAGGGGCCGCACCGCGGTGGAGGCGGCCACCGTCTCCCGCAGCTCGGCCAGGGAACGGGGGACGCACAGTCGCCTCGCCCCGAACGTGACGTTGCCGGCCCAGTTCTTCTCCGCGGGAGTCACCGTGCGTCCTCTTTCACTCGTGGCCGGGGCAGTCTCCCGACGGTGCATTCTCCCAGACGGCCCCCGCCGCCCCTCGGCCGAGCCGTGGGCCGGGAAGACGCAGACGCACGCAGGCCAACCAGCCGACCACGTACAGTAGTTGGCGGAGCGGCGGTACATATCCGCACACCGTCCGATTCCGGCGTGTCGCAAATACCAACACATCCGCACAGAACCTGTGATCCAGCACGGAACGGGACGAGTTCCGGATCGCACCGCAAGTCTGAACTTCGCTGGAACTCCAGCGAAATGACACGTGTGTGGATATCGTGCACCGAGCGAGGGCGCATCCGTCAGTCCACAGGATCGGCGGATGCGCCCCGTTTGTGGAGATGCAACTGTGACTGGGGGGTTCATGGGGCATGTCGAGCTACCCGAAACCGGAATATCAAGGCCCGTGGGACTGGCGGGGGCGCCTCGTCCACGGACCGCTTCGAACCGGCTCCGCGGCCAGGAGTTCGACCGGCTGCCGCAGGGCCCGACCGTACAGCGCGAACGTTCCGCCCGGCCCGGGCCGAGAAGGGGACCCGGCCGGTACCTGCCACTTGTCATCTGCTTCGACCTGCTCGGTCTCGGGCTTCCCGGCTGGCTGGTGCTCCGCGCCGACCAGGAGCCCCGGGCGCTGGGCTGCGCGGTCGCGGCAGCGCTGGTGTGGTCCGGTGTACGGGCGGCGCGCGGCCGGTACTCGCTCCGGGCGCCGGGCCGCCCCGCGGGGGCGCTGACCGCGTCCGGGGACTGGCTGCTGCTCATCGGCGTGCTGGCGGTGCTCCGGACCGTGGCCGGCGGATCCGTCGATCCGGCGGCGGCGGTGGTGGCACTGATCCCCGGCCTGCTGACGGCCGTGGCCGTCACCGGAGTCCGCCGGCTGCCCGGGTGGGGGAAGCACCGGGCGGCACGCCGGGTGCTGGTGGTGGGCGATGCCGTGGGAGTGGACCGGGCGGTGCGGATGCTCGGTGCCCGCAGGGACCACGAGTACCTCGTGGTCGCGGCCGTGCCCGTGGGAACGGCCGCGCCGAGCTGCGACACCCCGACCCCGGGGCGGCTCGCGCCCGTGCCCGCCGACGACGACGCCTCGACGGTGCTGGGCGCGGCCTTCGCGTACGAGGCGGACCTGGCCCTGGTGATACCGGGGCCCGAGCTGACCGAGGACCGATTACGGCGGCTGTCCTGGGGGCTCCACGACGGCGGACTCGACCTGTCCGTGCTGTCGCACCTTTCGGAGATCGCCGCGGACCGGGTCCGCCCGGCGTCCGCGGCCGGACTGACCCTGCTGCACGTCGTGCCGCCGCTGCGTCGGGGCCCGCAGCCCGCGCTCAAGGCCGCGGTGGACCGTACCGGCGCCGCGCTGGGTCTGCTGGTACTAGCCCCGTTGCTGCTGGTGGTCGCCGCTGCGGTCCGGCTCACGTCCAGGGGGCCGGTCTTCCACCGGCAGATCCGTCACGGGCAGCACAACCGGCCGTTCACCATGTGGAAGTTCCGCACGATGGTGGCCGACGCCGAACAGCGCCGGGCACGGCTCGCCACGTCCAACGAGCACGACGGCCCGATGTTCAAGATGCGCCGCGATCCCCGCGTCACACGCATCGGCCGGCTGCTGCGCCGCTCGTCCCTCGACGAGTTGCCCCAGCTCCTCAACGTCCTGCGGGGTGACATGTCCCTGGTGGGTCCGCGTCCGCCGCTGCCGGACGAGGTGTCCCGATACGACGAGCGCGAGCTGAGGCGCCTCACGGTCAAACCCGGACTGACCGGGTTGTGGCAGGTCAGCGGGCGCTCCGACCTCTCCTGGCAGGAGACCGTGTCGCTCGACCTCTGGTACGTGGACAACTGGTCGGTGGCCACAGACATGGGACTCATGGCCCGTACGCTGCGCGCCGTCACCGACGGCCGCGGGGCGTACTGAGTGCGGCGGCTGCACATGTCAGAAGCGGGAAGAGGCCGGGTGGCCGGGCACCCCGGGGGTCCCGGCCACCCCGCCTGCCGGTCCGGCCCC